>NZ_CALNAT010000224.1 GCF_937873925.1 uncultured Proteiniphilum sp.
CGACCCTATCGCTATCGACGAACCAACCATGTCGATGCTCTTTACCATCAACAACTCTCCCTTTTTCGGACAGGACGGGAGATATGTAACCTCCCGGCATATCTATGAAAGACTGATGCGGGAGTTGGACAAGAACCTGGCGCTCCGAGTAGAGGAGACCGACAGTTCCGACTCATGGATCGTGTATGGACGCGGCGTATTGCATCTCTCGGTGCTGATAGAGACCATGCGCCGTGAGGGATATGAGTTGCAGGTGGGGCAACCACAGGTGATCATCAAAGAGATCGGCGGTGAGAAGCATGAGCCGATGGAACAACTTACGGTGAACCTTCCCGAAGAGTCGGCCAGCAAGATTATCGATGTCATCACCCGCCGCAAGGGAGAATTGCTCACCATGGAGAACAAAGGCGACCGTATGCATATGGAGTTCGTGATTCCATCAAGGGGTATCATCGGGCTGAACAATATCGTACTCACACTTTCCGCCGGGGAAGCCATCATGGCGCACCGTTTTCTGGAATTCCGGCCGTGGAAAGGAAATATCGAAAAGCGGCAAAACGGCTCCATCATTGCCGGGGAATCGGGGAATGCCTATGCCTATGCTTTGGACAAATTGCAGGACAGAGGCCGGTTTTTCATTGAGCCGCAAACGGATGTATATGCAGGACAGGTGGTAGGCGAACATAACAAGGAAGGCGACTTAGTGGTCAACGTCACCAAATCGAAGAAACTGACCAACGTGCGTGCGTCGGGGACTGACGATAAAGCACAACTGGCACCTCCTATTATCTTCAGCCTCGAAGAAGCACTCGAATACATCAAAGAGGACGAGTACGTAGAAGTGACGCCCAAACATATGCGTATCCGCAAGATCCTGCTGGATGACAACGACCGCAAACGGGTAGCGAAGAAAGGGTAAAATTTATTTTATCAGCGCAATAAATTCTTCACGCGTTTTCTGTTCGCGGAAAACGCCGGTAAAGTCGGAAGTGGTGGTTATGGAGTTCTGCTTTTCCACGCCGCGCATCTGCATGCACATGTGCTGCGCTTCGATCACCACCATCACCCCCATGGGATTCAATGTTTTCTGGATACACTCTTTGATTTGAGTAGTAAGACGTTCCTGCACCTGCAACCGTCGTGCGAATACCTCAACAACGCGGGCAATTTTACTCAGGCCGGTAATATAACCATCGGGAATATAGGCCACATGTGCCTTACCGAAGAATGGCAGCATATGGTGTTCACACAACGAAAAGAGATCTATATCCTTCACGATCACCATTTGCCGGTAGTTCTCCCTGAACAGGGCGGAACGCAGGATCGCCTCGGGATCCTGCCAGTATCCTTTCGTCAGGTGCTGCATAGCCTTGGCTACCCGTTCGGGTGTTTTTATCAATCCTTCGCGTCTCTCATCCTCACCCAGTAGCGAGAGAATATCCCGCATATGACCGGTAATTACCGATCTGTTTTTCTCTAATTCTTCGGAAGACATCTGTTTTCTATTGTAGGGTTACCTCCTTAATGTTCATCGCTGTAAGGCTGATTGACGGGAATCTTCACCTCATCCACTACGATATACATCTCTTTTCCAAATGATGGAAACGACCTCACCATCTCTTTCAATACCTCTTCGGCCTCGCTTCTGGTCTGGAAATTTCCTACCCGTAACCGCCAGAAAGGCGATTCAAAAAGGACGACTGTTTCATGCTCCGGATATGAATCATTGATAAGCTGCTGCTTTTGGTGTGCCTCATTTTTGGAAGTACGCTGGTTGTTCCCGGAAAAAGCCTGGATCTTGTATCCACGTACCCGATACCACTGCGTCGACCCTTCCGCATTGGTATATACCGTTCTCGGAGGAGCCATAGGACGCCCCAACACATGCCCGATGCTCTCGTCCTCGTAAACGGAAACACGTCCCTTTCCGGGAACAACGGAATTCAGTTCCCGCAGTATCTCTTTCTTTTGTGACGACTGGGCATACGCGCCTGCGGACACCAGCAATAAAAGAAGAAGGATCGGATAGTGAAGGAGAAATCTCATATATTTAAATTTTATAACCAAGCATTCCAGAACGGTTTTACCCGTTCAAAAAAAGGGTAACACTTGGATTGATTAGCCACATTGGTAAATTAGTCACACATTCATTTTGCAAAGATAAAGAAATACCACAGACCCGGATCGGATCTGTGGTAAAATTCTGTTAACCGTTTAAAATGCTTCGATAATGGGCATGAATTTATCCACTCCCAGCGAAGCGCCTCCGATAAGGCCGCCGTCCACATCGGGATTGGAGAAAAGTTCTTTCGCATTACCGGCATTGGCACTTCCGCCATAGAGGATAGAAGTATTATCAGCTATTTCGTCACCATATTTTTCCGCCAGTGTCTGACGGATGAAAGCGTGCATTTCCTGCGCCTGGTCGGCCGTAGCCGTCTTCCCTGTGCCGATGGCCCATACCGGTTCGTAAGCCAGTACTATCCTGGCGAAATCTTCGGGTGAGAGTTCGAACAGCGATGCTTCGATCTGCGATTTTACCACCTCGAAATGTTTATCCGACTCTCTTTCATCCAACACCTCCCCGATACAGAAAATAGGAGTGAGTCCGTTGGCAAGCGCCAGCTTCACTTTCTCTTTCAGTATTTCGGGAGTCTCATGGTAATACGCGCGACGCTCGCTATGGCCCAGGATCACATATTTAGCCCCGGTGGAAGCCACCATCGCGGCCGATACCTCGCCGGTATATGCTCCCGATTCCTTATCGGCACAATTCTGGGCGGCAACGCCTATTCTGTTTGTGTCGACACTGTTTACCGCACTCGCCAGATGAATAAAAGGCGTACCGATCACCACATCACAGTTCACGACTTTATTTTTCAACGCCTCATTCAACTCTATTGCCAGTTCAACTCCCTCCTGCAGGTTCTTATTCATTTTCCAGTTACCTGCTACAATATTCTTTCTCATACAAGTAATATATATAATTAAAATTTCAAGATTTGATTACGTCTCTTTTCAATTCAGGATTTAACCACCCAGCCACCTAACCTAATACCTAACTACCTATTCCTTACTTCTTACTCCTTACTCCTTACTTCTTACTTCTTACTTCTTACTTCTTACTTCTTACTTCTTACTTCTTACT
>NZ_CALNAT010000225.1 GCF_937873925.1 uncultured Proteiniphilum sp.
TATATAATTTCATGTCGGCTGTCTGATTGGGATATCTCTTTTTAAAATCTGCCGCTTGGGCTTCCAATCGCTCCTCATTCACATCACACATTCCAACACAATGAGCCCATTCGTTCTGGAGAACTCCATTAAGATCGGCACAGCCCATACCCACTCCGATAACTGCAACATTTATGCGGTCACTGGGTGTAGCGCTACGGTTAAAGGAAGTCATCACATGAGGAGAAATTACAGACGAAACACCAAGTCCGGCTCCTAATAGTCCTGTTTTCTTTAAAAAATTTCTTCGTGTTGTCATAACATTTAAATTAGTAGTTAATAATTGAGAATTAAGTTTTACAAATACAAGCAAGGCATAAGGCAATCTTCACTGTGTTTTCATAGAGTGCCTTTCTGAGATTATTTGCAGCAAAAAAATTAACGGAAAATACCAGAGATCAGGCATTACACAGACATACTACTTTTAATTACATTGGTTATCTTTTCCATACTTTTCTTGAGCAGTGTCTGTACACTCATTGTGTCCCAATATGTTTGATTAAAAAGTTCTATCGACAATCCACCACAGAATCCTGTCTCATGTAGAAGAGGGAGTACTTTATCAAAAGGACAAATTCCATCTCCGGGAAATATACGATCCGCATCTTTCAATGTTTCACGCGATATAGAATCTGGATAATCGTTGATATGAAATATCGGTAAGGATTTCCCATTTATTTGCCATAAAGAATTGAATGAATTTCCACCTCTGTAAAGATGGTAAAAGTCCAAAAGCATTGAAGCCTTAGGATGTGCTGTACCAATACTAATTGCAGCAATATCTGAAAGTTGATTCAGTACACCTCCTCCCCACAACTCAATAATGGGAGTAACTCCAGTATGATCTCCCTCTTCTAAAATACTACGATACCGCTCACTATACTCTTGTAATCTTTCTCTTTCAATATGGGAAATTCCCTGGGCAGGTGCAGCGATATAAGCCCCTCCCAGTCGTGCTGTCAACTCCATATCCTGGCGCATTTTCTGTACTCCTTCGGCTTGACGTACCGAATCATCAGAGATCCAGGTAGAAAAGGTAATCATATTTTCCAGGATCAATCCATGCTCTTTAATCTGTCGATTCAAAGATTCCGGTGTTCCTCCAGCTTTGACATACGCCTCCACATCACTAACCCATAATTCAATACCATCAAATCCAGCTTTTGCACAAAGATCTATTTGCTGTTCAACTGGTAACTTATACCCACGAATAGTAGACGTATTGAGGCTTATCCTGAAAGGTTTGGTTCCTTTATCTACACTTTTCAGAGATTGCTGATCATGAGAGACACATGATAGTAAACCGCTTAGTCCCCCTCCAGCAATTGCGATACCTGAAGCACGCAACATTTCACGGCGTGTCAATTTCTTTTTACTCATAAACTTTCCTTCCGCATTATACCAATCATAACTTTATTCGCCGAGAGATTTCCGGGCCTCTCTATCGGGATCGTTCCTCATTTCTGATTTGTCATTCAATATCATGACTTCTCCATTCTCATTTGAATATTGGTTCCATACAGGTAATCCGTCACTATTGGGATTACCTGTCTGCATAAAGGCCAACAGAGCATCTGACATTTTATCAGATAATAAACGCGGCCTTTTACCTCCACCGGTATGGGTAATCATCCGGTCTACATTACGAAACCAGAAACAAATATCCAAACAATGGAAACTCCTCATCCTGTTATTGAATAAAAGTGGTTCCCACCCAAACCATGCCATATATACCGGTTGTCCCTGCGCCAGCTTTGCATTTGCAGTTTTCACTACTGACTCCCGAGAAGATAGTATTAATGCCCATATCTCCACCGGTCGATATTCAGGAAAGTTCTCCGCATACATCTCTACAATCCTTCCGGCTTTATCTCCATAACGAGGCCGAAGTTTTTCTACCACCTCTCCAAGCGTAATATTTTCCAAAGAAGCATCTCCTCTATTGGGATTCCATTCATGAAAAGTAGTACACAATAGCATCGGTACTTGTGGTGCTCCTTCTGATGCTTCGGAAGAATAGAATGTTCCTTTAGGAATATGAATTCCATCGCCAACAGGCCCAAATGTACGACGTGAAGTAGTTTGCATTTCCTCCAGACACTTCCTCGCAGCCTTATTGCTTAATTCAATATAATCTTTCCAAGGAATATCTTGAAGTTTATCAATCTCATTACGGGTCAATCCTGCCTCTTTAAGTATATACTCGCCGATCTTCCTTGTGATATTTTGATCGGATGCCTCAATAGTCGATCCACTCAAAGGCACGGCTTTATGTATCATACCCTTTGCTGCAGGCATAGCTGCTACAGTACACACTTTTGCACCTCCACCGGACTGCCCCATAACCGTCACATTTTCGGCATCACCCCCAAAAACAGCAATATTATCCCTGATCCATTCCATCGCAAGAATAATATCAAGCATTCCTACATTTCCGGAATCTTTATACTTTTCTCCTCCTACACCCGAAAGATCGGAGAAACCTAAAGGTCCTAAACGATGATTGACGGAAACAAAAACAATATCTCCGTATCGACTCAGATTTTCTCCATGATATCCGTCCTGCTCAATTCCACTTCCACTCGTAAAACCTCCGCCATGAAGCCAAAGCAATACAGGCCTCCTCCTATTATCATTTATTGCCGGAGTCCAGACATTCAGACAAAGGCAATCTTCACTAACATCCCAATAATTCCAATGATCTGCAAAAGTGCCGTAATTATTAGGCCAACGATTTTCCATATTTTGCGGGGCAGTATGTCCATAAAAAACAGCCGGACGTACATTTTCCCACGGTGTCGGTTTTTGCGGAGGCTTGAAGCGATTCTTTCCTGAAGTATCTGCACCATATGGAATCCCTAAAAAGGTATAGACTTTATTCAGTATATATCCCTGGACTTTGCCGTATACTGTTTCGACGATAGCAATATCATCACCAATAAAAAGCGTTTGCTCATCGTCTGAATACGATGAAGTTACTGATGCTTTATCTACATCTTTACATGAAGTAATGGCGGTTATACTACCCAGGCCGATGGTTGCAGTCCCCACACCTATCTGCTTTACAAATTCTCGTCTATTAATCATAAGATTGTGACTTAATTAGATTACATTTCCAGAATTAGCACCTCTTTCGCATTAATTTTCAACTCCCCTTCTAAAGGAATTACCCGGTTCGTAATAATATCTGTCCCTTTTGTTTTTCCTCTTAAAATTTCATTGTACCGCGATAAGGGAAGATTAACTTCTTGATTAGCCCCATTCAATATAACGATTATACTTTGACCGTTCAGATAGCGTTCATATACGTATACTCCCTGATTAGGTTGAAAATGAATCATTGTACCTTCCGATATTATTTTATTATTTTTCCTCCACCGAAGAAGGGTCTGAAGATAATTCCATGCCTCATTCTGCATGGCAGAACGTCCCTCCGGTGTAAACCAGTTTTCAGTGTCGCCAGGCCAACCTCCCGGTACATCTAAACGTATATTTCCATCACCCCCGGGAGCGCTCTTTGTTCCATACATGAGTAATTCCTGTCCATAATAGAGTTGAGGAGTACCCGGAATCGTCAAAAGAAAGGCCAATCCCTGCTTATATGCATGTAAATCTGCGGGTTTCTCCCGAAGGAAACGGTCTGTATCATGATTTTCAAGGAACCGTAATACATTCTGTATATCGGGATAAACAAAATCATAACACATATGTGTATACAATTTCTGCAATCTCCCATTCGGAGCAGACTTATTGTTAAATATTTCACTGGCAATACTCATAAGAGTAAAATCCATCACCGATTTCAATTCGGTATCTTTCCCCGAATTAAGTTTACTGCCTTTTTGCCACCAGGCGGTTCCAATGGTATACTCTGTCCATATTTCACCAACAATATTAAACTGCGGATACTCTTCCATTATCCGGATATTCCATTCACGCATCATATCATAATCGGCATAGGGATAAGTATCCTGCCGGATCGCATCGATACGGGCATATTCAATCCACCAGATCGAATTCTGGATAAGATAAGTCGCTACATGTGGATTTGCCTGGTTCAAATCAATACCAAAACCGGCATATTTCATTACATCAGAATCATATCGGGAAGCATAGTTATCATAGAAAATCTCTTTGGCATGATTCCCGCGTTGACTGGGACTGACATTAAACCAATCCCTTGCCGGTTTATCAAGTACCCATGGATGATTTGCTCCAATATGATTAAATATCATATCCATAACAACTTTCATACCCCTTTTATGTGTTTTATCTATCAACCGCAGATAATCTTCGTTGGATCCCAACCTGCGATCAATACTATACATATCTGTGGCAAAATATCCATGGTAAAAGCCGCCTCTGCCATCATTCTCCAAAACAGGATTCAACCAGATTGCCGTCACTCCCAGCTCTTCCAAATAGTCCAAATGTTGTTCGATGCCTAAAAGATCACCACCATGACGAGCTCCAGGCCGGGTACGATCAACCGTATATTCAGCTGTCATCGGTAGCTGATCATTAGTAGTATCTCCATTAGCAAATCTATCCGGCATAATCAGGTAAAGCACATCAGATGAATCGTAACCTCTTATATCTGTCATACTATCTTTCCTTTGCTTCAGCTCATAAGTGTAACTTATTTTTTCCTGATTACGGCTAAAAGTAATATCGAAATTCCCTGGTTCTGCTTCCGATATATCGAGGTATAGGATCAGGTAATTCGGGCTTTCAACAGCAACACTACTTTTCAAGTAAACACCCGGATAGTCAATAGACGGTTTGTAATAGGCTATCTCTTCTCCATACACCATTAACTGTAACTCCGGGTTTTTCATTCCACTCCACCAGAAGAGCGGTTCAATACGGTCTATTTGCCGGGCTTCTACAGAAGCTCCGGCAAATAAGACTATCAGAATGTATAAAATAGATTTATTTCTCATGAGAGTACGCTTTTAGTTCATTGTCACATAAGGATTCCCACTCTGCTCTACATCAGGGATCTGGAATAATATCTTCCTTGAATCCCATGCATTACCCCGTACATTCTGTCGTGTACGTTTCAACTCAAACAAACGTTCACCTTGCAGGGCCAACTCAAGCCGACGCTCTTTACGACAAGCATTAATTATACTCTCCTTATCTTGTTGAGTCGTTTTATTTTCTCCGTAGGCTCGATGCTCAATCAGGTTCAGAGCGGTCAGCGCTTCATTCAAATCACCACCTGATTCGGCTAAAGCTTCCGCGTAAATAAGGAGTAGTTCATTATAGGCCATGACAATCCCATCCATATATTGATAATCAAAACGAGTAGTATACCATGAACCGTTTATTTCTTTATAGAAAGTTTCGAATCGTTTATCATTTACATCGTCATACGCTTGTAGTAAAGATTCTGAAGGATGGTAAATCGGGAGAGTTAAATCATTTGTACGAAATGCACGCAAGCCGCCCCAAGAATCCTCTGTAATAGAAATGGAAGGGATCATAAAAATAACTTCATGAGTTGCGGTTCCTTTTTCTGCTCTTGCATATTTGGCTGTCATATCCTCATCAAGCTGATATTTTCCGGTACTTATCACTTCATTAGCCCATTTGGCAGCCTGTGCATAATCGTGACGATAAAAATGTACTTTAGCTAATAACGCTTTGGCAATATCCGATGTGGCTCTTCCCGAATCCCATTGGTTAGAAGAAGAAAGGTTTGCAGCAGCAAATTCAAGATCAGTAATAACCTGATTGTATACCTCCTCAACGGTCGAACGTTGAATAATCTCAAAAGCTGTTTCCCGATCCATTACTCCTCTTACACGGATGGGGATACCCATTTCTGCAGTATTTTTATGCTCTTCCGAGTAAGGTAGCCCGAAAGCCCTGACTAAATGGAAATGTCCGAACCCCCTGATAAAGGCAGCTTCAGCTTTGAACTGAATGGCTTTGTCCCCGGACGCAGATAATATTTCTTCTGCAAGATCATTAAAGGCAACCTGATTGGCCCTGTTAATAGCGTTATAGGTGTTTTGCCACAAGTCACGCCCAACCGGATTTACCAGATTCATTTCATGAGTGGTCATCTGCACCCACTGAAACGTAGCGGTATTAGCTATTGCGTCATCGGATATCACTCCGAATCCACGTAAAGCTTCTCCACCCCAAAAACCCCCAGAACGAACTTGCTGATAAGTACCCAAAAGTAATTTTTCAAGATCATCAACTGTTTTCACTGCATCATCAGTCAGAATCAGATTATCCGGTTTAATCTGCAGGAAATCCATATCGTCACAAGTCGTAAATCCCAAAATTAAACAAAGGGATATAAGGAATATATTTTTTCTCTTCATGATAGTAATCTTTAGAAATTAACTGTTAATCCAATAGTATAGGTACATGCCTGCGGGGGAGTAAGATAAGTGACATTCAAACTCAAGTTACGGGCCTGTGCACTTGTCACGTCACGCATGATTTCCGGTTCACCGCTATACTTAGTATAATATTCATTAAATAAGGTAAGCAGATTGGTCGCCTGGGCATAAATACGTACGTCACGAATATAAAGTCTTTTCAAGGGTGTCCCGGTGAATGTATAACCGACATTCAGGTTCTTAAGGCGGAGAAAACCTGCATCATGCAAATATTCGGTTGTATTACGTGCCTGATTAATTCCACTCCTGCCTAATGTAATACGGGGTATATCGGTTATATCACCCGGTTTTTGCCAGCGATCCAAAACCCTCTCTTTCAAATTCCAGGTTCCCATATTATTCATTTGAAACTTTTCACCATCGTCATAAATATTTCCTCCTATCTGGAAAGTAAACATGAAACCGAAATCCCAATTTTTCCATAAAAAGCGGTTATTCAGCCCCCCAACGAAATCAGAATAAGGATGACCGACCGGCTGACGGTCACGTTCTGCATTATATTCTTTGGTTGATCCGATTGGCTTTTTATTCGCATCCAACATTTCATAAATCGGAGCACCATCCTGCGGATCAACACCGATAGTTTTTACCAGATAGTTGACCCCGATAGGTTGTCCGACAAGTACACGAGTATCACCCTCACCGCCTAATGCATCAGGCCCGGCGGTACCTACATCAATCACTTTGTTTTTGTTGTAGCTGATATTAAAATCGGTTGTCCAGTTAAAATCATGATTATTGACATTCACAGACTTAACATTGAATTCTATTCCGGTATTGCGCACTTTTCCTATATTGCCTAAGAATTGGGTATATCCACCGGATGCAGGAACACGAACATTCAGGAATAGATCTTTAGAGTTCTTATTATAGAATCCTATTTCCCCTGAGAACCGATTTTTCAGGAATCCGTACTCCAAACCGACGTCAAAAGTATTAGTTGTCTCCCATTTCAGGTTCGGATTCTTTAAAGAATTAATATACCAGTACTGTTTTCCGGTGTATAATTGTGTCTCATTCACATTGACTGCCCCCCATTGGGCATAGTTTGGTATTTCCGCATTTCCTGTAATACCATAACCTGTTTTTAATTTCAGGAGGCTTACAATATCATTATCCTTCATAAAATCTTCTTCCGTGATTAACCAACCAACGGAGGCTGCAGGAAAATCACCGAACTTATTATTCTCTCCAAAACGGGATGAACCATCACGACGATAAGTAGCAGTGAGCATATAACGCTCTTTCAATGTATAGTTTACACGACCGAAGAAAGAAATGAACGAATACTCCTGATTAGGATAACGGGTAGATGTTTCTTTTGACGGATCGAATTCCGGGTTATTATACAACCAATCCTCCTTACCCATCTCAAACACAACATTCCTATAGTTGGAGGTTCTTTTAGACCTTAATGCCTCTGTACCTAAAAGGAAATGAAAACGATGATTGTCTCCCACCTTTAAGGCATAATTCAACAATGCCTTGGCATTCCAGTTCATATCATACTGATTGGTTATGTTACTATTAGGCGCAGTTGATAATTCTTTCGTTCGTAAATAGTTCGATTCGTTATCCCTATAATCAATATTACCTTCTACACGAAAGGAGAGATCTTTTATAATTGTCCAATCGGCATACATGTTAGTCATTACCCGATCTGTATAAATCTCCCGAAGTTTTTCATATATTTCTGCGACCGGATTGGTTGACATCGGGAATTTATAATAGTTTCCATCTGAGTCGTATGCAGGAAAATAAGGTAACGCATTGCTAATGGCACGACCATATCCCCCATCCCAACTAACGGGAACATACTTATTGAAAGTTCTGGAAAAAGTAAAGTTTCCTCCTACCTGAAGAAAGTTAAACGGAGAATAATCAAGGTTCAAACGTCCGCTTGTTCGTTTGAAGTGATTCTCTTTTATATAGGAATTTTCGGCAACGTTTGAAAGTCCGATATAGGTCTTTAGTCTATTCGAACCGAACGAAATTGAAAGATCATTGTAAGTAGATATTCCTGTGCGTGTTACCAAATCTTGCCAATCCGTATTATTGGCTAATGCTTCCGCTTCGGTGTATCCTCCCGGATAAGTAGTCACTGTTGCCGGATCAGGAGCACTTTGAGGATTAAAAGTATAGTCATTTACCAACCCCTCTCTATATAGTTTCAGATAG
>NZ_CALNAT010000226.1 GCF_937873925.1 uncultured Proteiniphilum sp.
GGAGAAAGCGAAGGCCGACAGCATCTTTGGCCGGGGATTGGAAATAAGCTGTGATGCGATGTTTTACAATGTGAAAGGCCGCAATTACCATGAAATGGGGGAATACGTCAAGGCCGGGGATTGCTATATAAATTCTACATGGCTGTTGCCCGAACGCATTTATCCCTACTATTTACTGGTAAAACTTTATGCCGATCCGGCCAATTATCAACCGGAAAAGATGATCCGCGCGGCAAACGCCGTACTGCAAAAAGAACCGAAAGTCCATTCCATGGCTGTCACGGAAATGCGCGATGAGGTGAGAAAAATATTGAAAGAGAAAGGAGCAGGGTATGAATAAAACCGGGAAGATCGTACGCAAAACAGGCAAGGTAGTACTGAACCTGTTTTACTATACCTCCATCGTCGTATCCGGCTTTATTGTCCTCCGGGTATTCGTGTTCGGTTCTTATAAAATACTGGCTTACGGCGCCCGGCTGTTTGACCTGTTCAGCGCAGTGGAGGGGAAAGAAGTGAAGGTTAAACGCATGCCGGGTTACACCCGTGTCAAGCATAATGATGTGGTTGTCTTTCATATTCCTTATCCGAATAAACGGGACAAGATTGAGATGCACATGCTGAAATACTATATCAAACGCTGTATCGGTGTTCCGGGTGATACGTTGCGCATCGTGAACGGTATCTATAGCGTGAATGCCGATACCGCGAAACGGTTGGGGAACTACGAGGGAGAACTGGCCATGAGCCGGAAACCAAAAAAGGCTTTCCCGCAAGGGGTATATAATGCCTTCCCCGGGGATACTGTCTTGAACTGGAACATCAAAGATTTCGGGCCCCTCTATATACCCCGCAAGGGAGACCGTATCACACTGGACAGGACAAATGCGTTACTCTATAAAAAGATCATCGAGTGGGAGAAAGGTTATCCCCTTCCATGGGAGAACGATACGTTACGGGACAACGGGAATCCGTTGCATGACTATACTTTCTCCCATAATTACTACTTTATGGGAGGTGACAGGGTGGAGAATTCGCGGGACTCCCGTTACTGGGGATTGCTTCCCGACGACCTGGTCGTAGGGAAAGCATGGCTGGTATGGAAGTCAGTGGATACCCGGTCAGGTACATCCAGACGGAAGAGAATACTGAAAAAAATAGAATAAATGTGTTAGGCCATGGGCTATCATGAAACAAATATTAAATTATATGATAAACCGTTTTAATTCCAGACTGTTAATTTTTCTGGTTTTTCTCTGCCTTTGTTCATGCAATCAGGAGAAGAAAGAGAACGCGGAAGCAACTGTCAGGGAACTCCCTCCCGACAAACAGGCCGAAGTGACCGTAGCGCCGCTTGTATATACCGATTTCGAGCACGAACTGGTGAGCAACGGCAAGATATCGGCACGGACGGTGGCAGAGGTGAGGTTCCAAACCTCGGAAGTGATTTCCAGGGTGTTTGTCAGGAACGGTGACCGCGTAACCAGGGGAGACCGACTGGCGGTGCTGGATACCCTCAGGTTGCATAACAGGCTGTCACAGGCAAAAGACGTGTTGGAGCGTAGCCGGCTTGAAATGCAGGACGTACTGATAGGACAGGGATTCAGGCTTGACAACCCTGAGGTCGTGCCGGAAGAGGTGATGCAGCTTGCCCGGATAAAAAGCGGCTTTAACACGGCGCAAACAAGCTGGGATATGGCAACCTACGACCTGGAGCGGGCTACGCTTACGGCTCCCATCGACGGCGTGGTCGCCAACCTGTTCGCCAAACCCCACACGCTCTCTTCATCTTCCGAGGTGTTCTGCCATATTGTCGACACGCGTACGCTGGAGGTCTCCTTCACCGTGCTGGAGAACGAACTAGGCCTGATCCGGAACGGTGACAGGGTAACCGTTAGCCCTTTTTCCCTGCCGAAAGTAGGGGTGGAAGGGCAGGTCTCCGAGATCAACCCGTGGGTCGACAAAAACGGCATGTTGCAGGTAAAAGCATCGGTGGCATACCACCCGCGCCTGGTGGAGGGGATGAATGCCCGGGTGAATATCTTCCGGTCGGCAGGTAAACAGTGGGTGGTTCCCAAAAGTGCCGTAGTGCTGCGCACGGGCAAGCAGGTGATCTTCACGCTGGCAGATGGCAAAGCGATCTGGAACTATGTGCAGACCGGGTTAGAGAATGCCGGTAATTATACCATTACCGGTGAAACACTGAAAGAGGGCGACCGGGTCATCGTCAGCGGTAACATCAACCTGGCGCATGAATCGCCCGTAACGGTGATCGCGGATACGGAAGAACCGGAAGGTCCGGAACAATAATTGTGCATTATTATCCCTAAGCTATGTTGAAATTTATCCTCCAGCGCCCGGTTTCCGTGTTAATGTCGTTCCTGGCATGCGTGATCATTGGTGTCATTACCTATAACACGCTGCCGGTGTCGCTACTGCCCGATATCGCCATTCCCGAGATCACCGTGCAGGTATCGGGCGACAATACCTCCGCCCGGGAACTGGAGAACACGGTGACAAAACCGATCCGCCGGCAACTGATGCAAGTGGGAAGGCTACGCGATATCCGGAGTGAAACACGGGACGGATCGGCCATCATCCGCCTGAAATTCGATTACGGAACAAATACCGACCTGGCATTTATCGAGGTAAACGAAAAAATTGACGCGGCCATGAACAGCTTGCCGCGTGATTTTCGCCGCCCGAGGGTGATCAAGGCCAGCGCCACCGACCTGCCCGTCTTTTACGTGAACCTTACCCTGAAAGACGATATACCTTACGGCGTTACCGACGAGCAGAAATTCCTGGATCTGTCCGAATTCGCCGATAACGTCATCAAACGGCGTATCGAACAACTGTCTGAAGTAGCGATGGCAGATATGACGGGATTAATGTACAAACACCTTCAGATAGTTCCTGACCTCCCGATGCTGGAGTCTGCCTCGATCACGCTGAACGATATCGAGAACGTACTCTCAGCCAATAACATTGAACCGGGGAGCATGGTCGTACGCGACGGTTATTACGAATATAATATCAAATTCTCTTCCCTGTTGCGTACACCTGAAGAGGTACGGAACATTTTTATTGAAAAGGGAGGGCGTATTTTCCAGTTGAAGGACCTGGCCGCGATCGATATCGTGCGCCAGCCCGAATCGGGCATGTCGCTGGTCAACGGAAAACGGGCCATCACCATCGGCATCATCAAGCAGGCCGACGAAACGATGAAGAACCTGCGCCTGTCGCTCAACAGGACACTCAGGAGCTTCGGGCGAAGTTATCCCGATGTGCAGTTCACCGTGAACCGCAACCAGACGGAACTGCTTGATTATACCATTTCCAACCTGCAGGAGAACCTTATCATGGGTTTTATCCTTGTCTTCATCGTGGCCCTCCTGTTCCTGGGAGATGCCAAATCGCCGGTGATTATCGGCATCAGTATGACCACTGCCCTCATCACCACTTTCATTTTCTTTTTCCTCTTCAAAGAGTCGATCAACATCATTACCCTGGCAGGCCTGATCCTCGCCCTTGGAAACATGATCGACAGCTCCATCGTGGTTACCGATATCATCACACAATACCGGCGTGAGGGATATCCGTTGGATGATGCCTGCGAGAAAGGAACCAAAGAGGTGATCATGCCTATCCTCAGCTCTACCCTTACCACGATAGCCGTTTTTGTGCCGTTGGTGTTTATGAGCGGTATAGCGGGTGCTATCTTTTATTCCGAAGCTTTTGCCGTGACCGTCGGGATGCTGGTGTCATACCTCACGGGGATTATTATGCTGCCGGTGCTCTATAAACTGGCATACGGACGAAAGGTTACGAAAAGGGATTTCTCCGGTTTTTTTGCCCGGATGCAACGGAAAATAGACGGGGTGGTATTCCCCTTCTACGACCGGGGCATCAATTACGTTTTCCGCCATAAGATATTCTTCCTGGCCCTGTTGGCGGTCTCCTTCCCGGTATGCGTTTTCCTGTTTAACGCCATGCCCAAAACCTCCATGCCTAAGCTGGACTATGTAGAAACGATCTCCATGGTGGAGTGGAACGAAAATATCCATGTGGATGAAAATGGGCGGCGGATAGCCGGACTGCTGAAACATGCGGAAGAATATGCGGTTGAAAATGCCTGCTATATAGGACAACGCCAATATCTTCTGGATAAGGACAATGAGTTGACCACTACCGAAGCCCAACTTTACTTCAAAACCGCGAAACCTTCGGACGTCGCACAGTTGGAAAAGCATGTGCGTGATTGGATGGCGCATCATTATCCCGAAGCCGTTATCTCTTTCTCTCCGCCTGAAAATGTGTTTGAAAAGATTTTTGATACGGCGGAAGCTGAAATTATAGTGCAGCTTTATACAAAGAACAGGGAGATGATCCCCGATCCGGTAGAAATACGTAAAATGGAGAACCTGCTGTTTGAAACTACCGGAAAGCAGGCTGAAGGTGTTCCTTTTGAGCAACAGTACGAAATTGTACCTGATAAGGAAAGGATGTTGCTTTACGGTGTATCGCAGCATGAGATCCACCAGGCCCTGAAAATCGCTTTCCGTGATAATCAGGTCGCTGTACTGCGCTCCTTCCAGCAATACCTGCCGATCTCGATCACGGGAAAACAGCAAACTATCGGGGAAGTATTGCACGAAACGTTTGTGAATGGCCGCCCGTCTAACAGTACGCAAACGGTGCGCGTACCTGTTTCGTCATTGATCAATGTAAGAACAGGTGAAGATATCAAAACCATTATTGCCGGAAAGAACGGGGAATATATCCCGTTGCGTTATCACCAAATGGATAATCCCGAACAATTCATGAAGAAAGCTTCAGATATTATCCGTCAGGCCGGTACGTGGGATTCGGCTTTCTCCGGTAATTTCTTTGCCAATGCAAAGATGTTGCGTGAACTGGCTGTCATCCTGCTGATATCGGTATTGCTTATGTACTTTATACTGGCTTCTCAGTTCGAGAATTTTCTGCAACCCTTCATTGTATTGACGGAAATCCCTATCGATATCGCTTTTGCCCTGGTTATACTATGGCTCACAGGTAACACCCTGAACCTGATGAGCGCTATCGGAATCGTGGTCACTACCGGAGTAATTCTCAATGACTCCATCCTGAAAATAGACCTGATCAATGAACTGCGGAAAGGCGGAATGCCTTTGATGGAAGCGATCCACACTGCCGGTGTAAGGCGGTTAAGGGCTATTATCATGACGGCCCTCACCTCCATCTTTTCAATGATACCCATCCTGTTCACCTTCGATATGGGGTCTGAATTACAGAAACCGCTTGCCATTACCATGATCAGCACCATGATCATCGGGACATTCGTAAGCGTATTTTTTATTCCATTGCTTTACTGGGCTATATATAGGAAATCTGAGGGTGATTAGGTGATTAGGTGGGAAAGTGGGTGTGGTGATTTGATGAGGGGAAGGTGAATAAGTGAAAAGTAATTGATAATTTGTAATTAGTAATTTTTATTATGACGCGTTCTTGCCTTATATACATGTTGTGCTTGGTGAGTTTCTGTTCATACCAAAGCCATGCCCAGGAGGTACATATTGAACTGGACCTGTATGCTGCCGTGCGGTTAGCCAACGACAGTTCGCTTACGGCTTTCCGGGCCAGGAACAGTTACATGGCCGGCTATTGGGAGTACCGGTCGTTCAAGGCGAGGCGGTTGCCCTCTTTGACACTTTATATGACTCCTTTATCGTATAACCGGGATTATACGCGTCGGTATGACTCCCAGCAGAATATCGATATCTATCGCCGTCAGCAATCTCTCTACAGCTACGGGAACCTCGCGGCACAGCAGAATTTCGACCTGACGGGCGGAACATTTTTTATCGATTCCGAGTTGGGATATATCCGTAATTTTGGGGAGCGTTCCTACAGCCAGTTTACCAGTGTCCCGATCCGTGTCGGGTACCGGCAGGAACTGTTTGGGTATAATGCCTTCAAATGGGAGAAGAAGATCGCTCCCGTAAAGTACGAAAAAGCAGGGAAAGAACTGCTCTACCAACTAGAACAAACGGCTGAAACCGCTGCCGGTTATTTTTTTGACCTGGCTATGGCCCAGGCGGAATACGAACTGGCAAAGGAAAATCTTGCCAGCTCCGATACACTTTATAAGATAGGAGAAGAAAAGCATAAAATAGCTTCCATCGGGCAAGCCGACCTGTTGACACTGAAACTGGACCGGGTAAATGCGAAAAACAGCCTGCAAAATGCGGATATCAACCTGAAAAGAAGTATGTTCGCTCTGGCTGCTTTTCTGAACATCGACAAAAACAGGAAAATCACATTGAAGTTGCCTGATTACCCTAAAGATATGTTTGTGGCAGTGGATGATGCATTACTGTTTGCCAGGGAAAATAATCCCGGATACCTGGATTCGGAACAACAGGTATTGCAATCGGAACAATCGCTGGAACGCACTAAAATCGAGTCGCGGTTCAATGCCGGGGTATCGGCCAGCATCGGATTTAACCAGGTTGCGGAATCTTTCCGGCAAGCCTATCAAAATCCGTTACAGCAGGATATCGTTTCGCTTAGGCTGTCTGTCCCCCTGGTAGATTGGGGAGTTCGGAAAGGGAGGTATAATATGGCGAAGAACAACCTCAATATTACAAAACTTACAGCACAGGAAAGGGAAGTGCAACTCGAGGAAGATGTGATCATGACGGTAGGGCACTTTACTGTTCAGCAGCAGCTTATCCGTAGTGCAGAGGAAGCCGTGGAACTGGCAAGGCTGGCATATGAACAGACACGGGAACGTTTTATTATCGGCAAAGCCGATATCAACAGCCTTACGCTGTCTGCAAGCCGCCGGCAGTCGGCCCAGCGCAACTATATCTCGGCGCTGCGTAACTATTGGCAGAGCTATTTTAAAATACGAAAGCTGACGTTATACGATTTCGAGAAACGCGTGCCGATTGCCGATACATTCGACTGGAACATAACGGGACAATAAAAGAATTTTGATTTTGAGCAGGGAAAGATATATATCATCGTTCACGGTCATTGTACTGTTTGTATGCTTGTCTGTTGTGGGGCTGGCATTGATCCCGTTGCTGCCGGTAAAGCTTGCTCCTTCACGTACTTTGCCGACTATCTCGGTGAGCTTCGGCATGCCGGGAAATGCTCCCCGTGTAGTAGAAATGGAGGCCACTTCCAAAATAGAATCGATGCTGGCGCGCGTGAAAGGTATCCGCAACATTTACTCCACTTCCGGAAACGGACGGGGAAGCATCACTATCGAATTCGATAAGCACACCTCTATCGATGTGGCCCGCTTCGAAGTATCGACCATTATCCGCCAGGTATGGCCGGAACTGCCCCGCAGTGTGACCTATCCCTCCATCTCGGTCAACCGTTCCGACGAAAAGGCATCGCGCCCCTTCATGACATATACCGTCAACTCCGCTGCCACGCCCATTGTTATTCAACGCTATACTGAGAATATCATTAAAACAGCGCTCAGCGATATTGAAGGATTATACAGGATCAATGTGAGCGGCGCCACGCCTATGGAATGGCAACTGGAATATGATTTCTGTATGTTAGAAACCGTGGGGGTGACCGTAAATGATATGCGGCAGGCCATATCGCAATATTATGCCGTTCAGTTTCTGGGAATGGCGGAAACCGAATCCCAAAGCGGACTCTCTTCGTGGATACGTATAACGATGCTCTCGGACATGGAAGAAGACAGTTTCGATCCTTCATCTATCTTCGTTATCAATAAGGGAGGAGCGCTTATCCGTTTAGACCAACTGGTGACAGTTACCCATACCGAAAGGGCGCCTTCGGGTTATTACCGTATCAATGGGCTTAACTCCATCTATTTGTCCCTTACGGCCGATGAGTCGGCCAACCAATTGCGATTAAGCGGATTAGTGAAGAAAAAGATGACGGAGATAGAAGCCGGTTTGCCGCCTGGTTATGAGATACATGCCAGTTACGACGCAACCGATTATATTAAGGCGGAACTTCGCAAGATCTATATCCGCAGTGGTATGACCATGCTGATCCTGTTACTCTTCGTACTGCTTATGACACGTAGCTTGCGCTATCTGTTCCTGATTGCCGCCAGTCTTTTTATTGATTTGGCCATTGCCGCCATTTTCTATTACCTGTTCAAACTGGAAATCCAACTTTATTCTCTTGCCGGCATCACCATTTCGCTCAGCCTGATCATCGATAACGCCATCATCATGACCGATCATATGATCCACAAAGGCAACCGGAAGGCCTTTATGCCTATACTGACCGCCACGGTGACTACTGTGGGGGCGCTATCCATGATTTTCCTGCTGGATGAGAAAATACGACTAAACCTGCAGGATTTTGCCGTTATATTAATTATTAACCTGATGGTTTCCCTCTGTGTGGCGACATTGTTTGTCCCGGCACTGATTGAGCGTATCCGGCTGGTTAAAAGAAAACGCCGCCGCCATCGTGTCCTGTTTTTTTCTCCTGCACGGTTGAGTATCCGTTTTACGCACGGTTATGAAAAGATGATCCATCTGATGAACCGCCGGAAATGGATTGCTTTCGTTGCTGTTGTTTTACTTTTTGGGTTACCTGTGTTTTTATTGCCTGACAGGATTGATAAGACCACTCCATTTGCGTTGAAATACAATAAAATAGTGGGAAATACTACATACAAGGAGAAGGTGAAACCGGTCGTTGACAAGGCGTTGGGAGGTACGTGGCGGCTATTTACCGAGAAAGTGTACCGGGGGAGCTATTTTACCCGTAAAGAGGAAACGGTATTGACCATTGCCGCATCGATGCCCAATGGAACTACTTTACCGCAGATGAACGACCTGATCGTGAAAATGGAGCGTTACCTGAGCGGTTTTTCCGAAATCAGGCAGTTCCAGACAAGTGTCTCCAGTGCCCGGCGGGCATCAATCAGCGTTTTCTTCCGGAAAGAGGACGAACAGGGAGGTTTTCCCTACCAGTTGAAAAACAAGGTGATAAGCAGGGCCCTGGAACTCGGAGGGGGGAGCTGGAGCGTATCCGGATTGGAGGATAGGGGATTCAGTAACGATGTAAGGGAATCAGCAGGGCAATACCGTGTAAAACTGTACGGATACAATTACGATGAACTCTCGGCCTGGACTGATACGTTAAAAAACCGCCTGCTGTCGTACAGGCGTATAAAGGAGGTACTCGTCAATTCCAATTTCTCGTGGTATAAGGACGACTATCAGGAGTTTTCTTTTGTACTGGACAAGGAATGGCTGGCAACCCGGGGGCTTCTTCCCGGTGAAGTATTCAGGTCGTTGCAACCGGTTTTTACCCGTGATATGTGGGTCGCTTCGGTTGTTATGGACGGAGAGAACGAAAATATCGTACTGGGCAGCAGGCAGTCGAAAGAGTATGACGTATGGGCGTTGGAACATATCGGGCGCAGTGTCGGGGATCGTTTTTATAAACTGGGTGAGGTCGCCGGAATAGACAAAGGGCAGGCACCGCAGGAAGTGGGCAAAGAAAACCAGCAATACCGGCTGGTATTGCAATACGAATATATCGGATCCTCCATGCAGGGAGGGAATGTTCTTGACAGGGAAATTAAAGAATTCAACAAACAGGTTCCCATGGGTTATAGTGCCCGTCGGGAAAGTTCTTACCGGGGTTGGGGTAAGCAGGACAATAACCAGTACTTTTTAATAGGCTTACTGGTGGCGATTATTTTTGTTACCACATCTATCCTGTTTAATTCCCTGAAGCAACCCTTTGCCGTTATATTTATCATTCCCGTATCCTTTATCGGTATCTTCCTGACATTCTATTGGTTCAAATTGAATTTCGACCAAGGGGGATTCGCTTCTTTCATCCTGCTGTCGGGGCTTACCGTGAATGCCAGCATTTATATACTGAACGATTACAACCGGATACGGAAACAAAAACCGCTCTTATCTCCCGTCAGGGCTTACCTGAAAGCCTGGAACAGCAAAATTGTCCCTATCTTCCTGACCATTATTTCCACTATTCTCGGGTTTACTCCCTTTATGATAGGAACACAGAAAGAAGGTTTCTGGTTTCCGTTGGCGGCCGGCACAATAGGAGGCCTGATCATGTCGATTATCGGGATATGGATGCTTCTGCCGCTGCTGTTGACAAAAAGAGACACAGGTGTCCGGCGAAAAAATGAAAAGTTAAAATGAAAACGAAAGAGAAAAGATCTTCGTCCAGATCGGCAACCAAGCTATTTTATCAGGGGAACGGTATGGACTTACACAAACAAATTACCAAGATGAAGAAAAACAAAACAACCAAGCGGATAAAATGGAGTTACTCGATAGCGTTCTTCCTGTTGTTCCTTACCATGACCGCTCTTTCGGTATCGAAGTTGAACGCGAGTATCACTGAAGAAAAGGGCGGGGAGTCGGTTGAAAAAGAAATGATAGAAGTAGAACCGGTTAGGGAAGAACCAGTTCAACAAGAGCCGATTCGACGAGAAACAAGAGATTCTGTAAAAGTTAAGGAAAATTCCACACCTCTTAACCAGAGCAAAAGAGGACTTGTTCCGAAAGACTCGATGAATGCTGAATTCTTTATAAGTTTTATTAGTCGTAAAAATAATGGGAATAACCCCCAGAAAGACCCTATAATTTTTTTGGATGGCAAGAGGATCTCTTCGCAAGAGTTCTCGATGGTTAATAAGGACAATATTAAATCGTTTTCTGTATTGAAAGATAAGGATGCCATCAAAACTTATGGAGATGAAGCGAAGAACGGGGTGATTCAGATTACGACAAAGAATCCAAAAGATTCTATAAAAGTGAAGGGAAGTTTTACCCCTCTTAATTAAGGCAAAAGAAAACTTGTTCCGAGAGACTCGATGGAGAATACTAAATTCTTTATACACACTTATGAGATTATATTCATTATTATTTTTACTATTGTTTCTGGGTTGTACTTTAAATTCCAATAAAGTTGAACCGGAAAACGGAAAAGGAGCTGAAAATATTGATGGGTTTACATTTGTAGACTATACTTTGAACGATTCTATCCTCTTTAATGAGTGCCATGTTGTAGCATTGGAGACAAATGATGGTTCCTTTATACGGGAAATAAGCCGTATTTATAAAACAAATGATTATATATTTATTTTAGATAAATCACTTGATAAAATATGTATTTTTGATACTCAGGGAAATTACCTGTATAAAATTGAGGATATAGGGAATGGTCCACGAGAGTATTTGTCATTAATGGATTTCTGCCTGGATGCAGAAAAAGAGGAGATTTTATTGTTATGTGACAGGCCTTACAAAATAATGCGATTTAAGTATAATGGCCAATTCGTGAATGAGATAAGAAATGACGGTCTTTTTATGAATATTGCTATGAATGACGGCTATATCTATTGCAACAGATTTGAATCAAGTAAGAGTGATTTGAATAAATATGAAATATGGTGTATGAGCCGTGATGGAGAACAGCTTGGCAATTTACTTGAAAAAAGAGATAATATTGCCAATAAATTGTACCATACCGGAAATTCTTTAAGCAGGAGCAAGCATCTTTATTATACAAGGAGATTTGATAATAGAGTATATCAGGTTACTAAAGAAGAGTTGACTGAAAAATACACTATGGATTTTGGACGATTCAATGTGCCTGGACATTTATCCAAAGAACAGGATTTGAAAAAGTTTCGTAGTGAATGTAAAGAAAAAAAATACATTTACTCAATAACAGAATTTATAGAAAATGAAAAATATATCATCTTCAATACAAACCAGGCAATTTGTATATATGACAAAAACAAAGAGACATTTATTGGTTATCCGGGAATTCAAAATACTCAATTCGATATTGGGACTAATTCTTTTTACTCAAATAGCCGTGATGAAAATTCAATAGTGATGAAAATTGAGCCTGCAATACTTTACATGTTTAAGGAAAATGTAAAAGGTGAAGAAATATTAACGTTGATTGATAGGATAAAAGAAGATGATAATCCAATTTTGTTATTTTATCAATTTAAAATATAATCTTATACCTGAAGAGCCCATCTGGATGATGGAATATGCGCCTCGAAACCCGCGGAAAAAATGTATGGCTTAGGGTCCAAAAAGATTTCGACCATCAGTGGATACCCATTCCTTTACTACTTTCTTAGGCTCCCGACACGACAGAGTAGCAAAATAAAATTTAATTTTCTGATAAAGCGAGAATTTATAAGACACATGACAACCATAAATAAACATAGCATTGATTATTCATACGATTCAGGACAATTTCTAAGGATTATCGGGATTGTCTTGAACCTAAAACAACAAATTATGAAAAGATTTCTTTTAATTATTTGTATTTTCCATTTTTCCGGTATTCTCTCCGCCCAGGATATTATTCAGGAATCAGGTTCGGTGGCAAGCCGGTTTTCCGAACAGCAGGCCTATTTTCCGCATGAGAAGATATACGTCCAGACCGACAAGTCAAACTATCTCTCGGGAGAGCGGGTTTGGCTGCGCAGCCACCTGGTCGACGCGATGAACCACAGGCCGATGTTCATGAGCCGGTACGTTTATGTGGAACTGTTCAATCCCTTTGATGAATTAGTCAAACGTATTAAAATCCGTCCCGACAGTACCGGCGTATACGCCGGCTACCTCGATCTGGACCAGGAACTTCCCGAGGGGAGCTACACGATAAGGGCATACACCCGGTATATGCGGAACCGGGGCAACGGGACATTCTTCAGGAAAACGATCAACGTGCTTGATCCTTACTCCCTGCAAATAGAACCGTTACCGGATTTTACTGTCGATAAAAACAAGGTGGATGCAAGCTTCAAATTTGTGAATCGACAGAGCGGGGATACCATTATCCCGGAGATCGTAACCCTTAAGCCTCCGGGGGAACCTGTAAAAACCCTCAGTCCGAAAAATATAACCGATTTCAGGGAGACATTCTCCCTTGCCGGGAAAGGGGACAACAGGAACCTCCTGTTAAGCATCATCCATGAGGGGCGAAAATACAACCGGTACTATCCCATACCTTATCCTGCCGGTGATTTTGAAGTTTCGTTCCATCCCGAAGGGGGCTGGCTTGTCCCGGGCCAGATTTGCCGGGTGGGATTCAAGGCCATCAATCCTTCGGGACTTAGTGAAGATGTTTCAGGAACCCTTTGCAATTCGAAAGACGAAGAAATAGTACAGTTCAACTCCCTTAAACTGGGAATGGGCTTTTTTAATTTTATTCCCGGAGAGGGTGAAACATACCATGCCGTCTGTAAAACAAAAGACGGCAATACCAGGCGGGTCGATTTACCGGCCCCGGATCCCCGTGCAAGGACCGTCAACGCGAAACTTATCCGTAACCGTTACCTGGTCCATGTCCTGAAAGGGAATGCTGCCCCGGAGGATCCCGTTTCGCTACTGATCCACCATAAGGGTACCGTTCTGTACCATCAACCCTGCCCGCCGCAGAGCGACAGCTATACCTTCCCAACAGGATTTTTCCCGTCAGGCATTTCAAGTATCCTACTACTCGATGCAGGTCATGAAATTATCAGTGAACGGTTGATTTTCAATATCAACGAGAGTGATTTCGCGGATCTGGAACCCGAACTTCCGCCGTCCGCATACAAACGGCGGCAACGTATTGCCCTTACACTCCGGTTGACGGACACGGATACCCTGTCGGTAGAGAACAATATAGCAGTTTCTGTCATTGATAAAAACGCGGTCATCCCGGACACGACGGACCACCTGGTTTCAACGCTGTTGCTCTCTTCAGAACTGAAAGGCCATGTTGAATCGCCGGCAAGCTATTTCACCGGCAACAGGGAGGACCAAATCGCGCTCGATGTGTTGATGATGACCCAGGGGTGGAGAAGGTACGATATTCCTAACGTGTTGAAAGGAAAAATAGAGACTCCCGAAATCCTTCCCGAACAGTTCCAGGAGATAAGTGGGAAAACGGAAGCCCGATTTTTCAGAAGCATGGATGAAGGGAAAATCAGCCTTTACGCCACATTAGATTCGCTGTCCAGCATCGAAACCACGACAGCTGATGAAAAGGGGCACTTCCTGTTTAAGGTGGAATTCCCTGAAAGCACCGAGATCACGGTACAGTCCTTAAGCAAAAAGGGAGGTAAGAGCAATTTCATCTACCTCGATACCATCACCTATCCTGATTATACCTTTGCCACTTTGCCGGTTAAGGGGCAATTAAGGATTCATGACGAGCCCGAAGACCAGTTTGATATCGATTCCTACCTGAAGCAGGCCAATGAAGAATATTCCCAGAAATACGGTATCCGTACAATGATGCTCGAAGAGGTGACGATCACGGCCCAAAGCATGAAACAATTCAAAAGGTCGGGTTACTACTCCCCCGTTTTTTCTTCCGGACTGGTGACCACCGAGGAAATCAAGAAAAGAAACTTCAGCAATATGCAAGCCGTTTTGCTTGCCACCCAGGGAATCGTTATAAGAGGAGGAAACAGAATAACCACCAGCCGGTCCAATATGCCGGTGCTGGTCGTAATTGATGACGTTGTTTATCCCAATTTCGATGTTTTATCCATGGATGTGAACGATATCGACAACCTGTTTGTCGTGAAGGACAACACTTCCATGTTCGGCTACTATCCCGATACGAGCGGAGCGTTAGTGATCACGACCAGTGGAAATACCTGGCAAAGGTCGAGATCCATTAATATCGACAGATTCAGGCCGCTCGGGTACCAGCAGGCTGCGGAATTTTATTCCCCCAAATACGAAACAAAGGAACAGGTGGAATCTTCAACGCCGGACCTGCGCACGACAATCTACTGGAAACCGAATGTGCAGTTCTCCCGAACAGGAGAAGCAATCGTTGAATTTTACGCGGCGGACACACCCACAACTTATCAGGTTGTAGGGGAGGGTGTCACCGGTTCCGGTAAAATGATTCGTTTTACAAAGGAAATCGTGATAGAGCCCAGTGTCAAATAAAGTATTATAGTGCTAATGATAAAATAAACTATAAGGAGTAATGAAAAAATTGACTTTATTGCTATGTATATTCACTTCGTTGCAAGGTTATTGTCAAAATGGAATAACTTTTTCAGTAGAGGATTTATCTAAACCCGAGAAATTATTATATGAGCAATCAGGCAAAAGTATCTATGAACGGCTTATTGCATCTGATGTGGATTTATGGCCTCATAAAATACAAAAGGATAGTATAAAGTTTCCTTATGATATTATTGCTCAGAGCGAATTGCCCGATAGTCTTGTGAATTACGGTTATCATTCTTTTTTTAGTGGAATGTATCAAGCGTATGCCGACCATAGGCCATTTGTATTGTCACCCGATATGATATGGCTGCTCATAAGCCAGGGGTTTGCAAGACATGTAAATGCCAATGCCGAAAATGTAAGACATCACTTTGTCGATTTTTCGGGCGAGTTGTCATTGGTAGTAGCAACGGACAAAATAACTCTCGAAAATCCTGATAGCCCGTGGGAAGAAGTTTTTCCCGAATTCAGAAACCAAATGGCTTTGCACACGGGAAATGATTTGATGGAATTGTTATCTGCCAATTTTTCCACAACAACACCCACAACCCAAATAGCTTCCGAAATAACAATAATGGAAGCCATGGAACCGTACTTCGAATTTATTGTCATTTATATTGTTTGCGGAATACCTGAAATAACCTTACAAGGAACTACGGAAGATTGGCAAAAAGTGTTGGATAAGACAAAACAATTGGCTAAATACGACTTGAAATGGTGGATATCCGAATTGGAACCATTGTTAAAACAGTTTGTAGAAGCATCTAAAGGAAAAATTAACAAGACATTTTGGCGGAATATGTTTAAATACCATTCTCAAAAGAAATATGGGGCACCCAATATGATAGACGGTTGGATTGTGAAGTTTTTCCCATATGATAAAAATGGAAGACGCAACAACCTGAACGAACTTGAAGGCGGGAAAAACCTCCCGGAAGAGATCGTAAAAGTTGATTTAAAGTATATTGATGAAAACCAGGAAGAAACCATATTGGAACTTTGGGCAGGTTTTGTCGGTCTTGAACAAAACAAAGAAAATTATGCCTTAACTCCAAAAATCGGCTGGATGATAAGAAAGAAGGATGTTGAAAACGTTGGATTAAAACAAAAATTTGAATCTGATAATAAATCCTGGGGTGGTATTGCTATTCGAGTGAAAGAAATTCCTGCCGCCATTTTTGAATTGAAAGAAATTAAAAAACTTGAAATAGCATTTATAGATGAAATTAATATCCCTGAGAAATTATCAGAAATCAAAATTGAAACATTACGACTATCAGGAAAAATTAACGATGCTGAAATGAAGCGGATAAAGAAAATGTTCCCTGATACGCAATTGATAATAAATAGAGAAACTATAGAATAACACTGCCCACAAACGGTTTGGCGTCAGGCTCACGGAAGTGGTGTTTTGGAGTTTCGTCTCCCGTGCAAGCGTTCGCCTCGATTGACAGGACTTCGTCCCGCCAATCCATTTAAAATATTTTCTCGTTTTTTGAGTATAATTGAACGCAAAAAAAGATTATGGTGGAAGAATATGTCTTTCCTTTGTGTTGCTTGTTAGATTTTAAATCATGAAGCTAATGAATTCTATTTATGAAAGACAAGAGATTAATAATATCTTGGCCCATCTTGATACTGACAGGAATCTCATATTTATATATATACGTTAGAAATCCACTTGGGAAAGAATTTGATTCAGGACTGATAGCCATGATTGTAGCTTGGTGTGCCCTTATAATTTCTTTCTTGTTTGTAAAAAAAGAGTTTATAAGACAAATAACAGCAATAACCCTCCTTTTGATTTTTATAGGAATATATTTCTTAGTTTAAAAATATTTACGAAATGAATACGTGAAAAGCTTATTGAAAAATAAGGATACTATGACCGGGGGTACAGGATAGTTTACGGAGGAAATTTTCATTTTTTTTGAAAAATAATATTGATAATATTTTTATATTTCATTTATATTTAGTAATTTAGCAGAATAATCAAGTGTGATTACGCGAATGATAAAATTAATAATATGGAGAAACACTGTCCCCCCTGGCGGGTCGGTTAGGTTCGCATCTGTCAAAGTAGAATTATTATGGAAACAAAAAAAACGCTCTTAAAATTATTATATGTTATATGTATATTGCTGATAATGATGTTTATTCTTGATAATCCGATGTCAGCAAAAGATCATCCCCAAAGTGGTCCGGCAGATAGTCCAGGTATTTCAGCCGGGAAATGGCACCCTGAAATGTTCTATATCGAATTACCCGGCTTAAGTATGAGTTTTATGCTTCCTTGCGAATCGGATCGTTCCGGCGTGCATAATTTGTTTTTTATATCCAAAGAATCCGGTGAAACTCTTTTGTTAGATACTATCAAAGACAATAAACGTTATTTCACTCCGTTTTCGCCGGGAAGCTGTTATGACGTCGTACTGCTGTACAATAACGGCACATACGTCAAATGTAATGACATTATCCTTGAAAATGGCATTGAGGTTGACATGAGAAATCAGCGTATTCAACCATCCGATTCTGTTTCAGAATATTGGAAAAAAAACCTTAGGACTTTTGATTATACAATTATAGATCGGGCGTCGGACGGAAATGACAGGAGCGTGTCGGAATATGTAACCAAAGGATATGTGTTTTCTAGCGGAATAGGCAACGGTGAAGCTTTGGGTGGTGCTTCACCTGAGGTCGGAGGTATGTATGCTTCAATTGACGTCGGAGGTAAAAGGGTATGGACTTCCGCTGATGGATACTTTGAAATTGATAACAAAGATGATACTGAGCAAACACTTTCGGTGGGTGCTACTGTGCATGGTAGCATAGAAAAATTCAACATACCAGCAAGTTGTGGACTTATTGTTGTGTTGCCCGTATTTGGAAAGGCAAGAAAAGTGCCGAGATAGGTAATATTCAACTTCTAACGTGAGTTCGATGTGAGAAAAGCGCGAAACATTAGTATGATATTATTGATTTTACTTGTGGTATTTCCTGGTACTGTGAGTGCGACGCACCATTCTAATAAAAAAAAGGAAGAGTGTGTCCAGCTAAAATACAGGACAAAGTATGAAAAAGTGCTGAGAGCATCCGAAGATTTAGACCAATGGTCATACCTCGCTTTCCCTTCCGTATTACACATTACCCCTTCTACCATTTTGATCTCTTATAAGCGTGGGCAGGCTCACGGGGGAGATCCGGGCGCTAAACTTGAAATTATGCGGTACGATATAATCAATGAGAAGGAAATTGAAACCAGGATTATTGGCGATATAGATGAACTTATCTTTCAAATGGGAGAATGGGTGAAATTTCCGAATGACGATATTGTTAATTATGTTGATGTGCAAAAAATTGTACCTACTCCCGGCTACAGAAAAAATCATCGGACAGGAGTCTACTATTCTCGTTCTCAGGATGGTGGTAAAAACTTTGATCCAATGCGAAAAATGCAATCTGTAAATGGAATTGAATACGGATACGTGTTTGAAGATATAGTTGTTGGACCGCAGGTTTATATGTTGGTAATGACTTTTCCTGAATTAGTGGGAGAAATTGGAGAGGATGGATGGAAATATGGGAAAGTTCACGTAATTGTGTCAAATGATAATGGAAAATCATGGGAATTTGTGCGTGATTTAAGTGGTGAATTTGGAGAAATAGATATCAATGAAAGTTCTTTTATTCAATATGGGGAAGGATTTATTGTGACTACACGGGGATATGATGGACAACAACGCATGCATTTAACCAACAACAAATTTGAGGTTATCAGACAAGTCAATCTCACGGAAAAATATGACTGTATTCAGAATATAATTGGACGCCTGAGGCTTTTTAAAAAAGATGGAGCAATGTATTTGTTGGGAAGAGACTATACAACCCCTTTCAGCTTGAATTTATACAAGTTTGATCCTGAAACGCTGCAATTACACACGTATGCCGTTTTGGACCAGCGCCCAGGAGATGCTTATTATGCCGAAATCTTCTTTACTGAAAAAATGGTGAAACATTTTTCAATACAATAACATATGTAAAATCAGTGAGTAATTCACCTGATATTGTCAGATTGGAATTCTTATGGAAAGAAATCAATGGAATTGCAAGGTAAATCGAAACGACTTCTCGGAGAGAACCGGGATACCTTATGGATAAAAAGTAAGTAGAATATGAATTATTCAAGGCGGCGATTTATTACTATTGCATCTATAGGGCTTGTTTCATCTGCTATAAGTCATACAATATTTTCACGCAATATAGTAAGGAAACACGATCAGCATTCTGCGGCCGGCAGCCACCACCTGTTTTGCCTAAACTCTTCATGCGTAAAGATAAATGGAAAGACGTATGGAGCGCAGCCTAAGGTGAGGAAAAGGGTTCACCACCCAACGTCGGGAATGTGGAAGCGAACACCGACATGAAATAACAGGGTAGCCGGGAATTCTGAAAATCGAAAGTTATTATCTCGATCGACAAAAAAGTCAGCCTACAACGTGCCTCGTTAGCAATCATGCTATGTAATTTACATATATATATATCGCCAGTGTGAATGAATTGTGCATATCAATTCTTTTTGCGTATAATAATTTCAAACTATAACAGCATGATAAACAATAGAAAATTATTCACAATGCTGGTTGTCAGTTATTTATTGCTGGCATCAGGTTATGTTTCCGGCTTGCAAGCACAGGAAGCAGACGTTGTGCGGGTTTCAGGTACTGTGAGCGACGAATCGGGCAGTCCGATACCGGGTGTGGCGGTTATTATAAAGGGAACGAACAAAGGCATTGTAACAGATATGAACGGAGCATTTTCATTGAATGTTCCTGATGAAAATGCAATTCTGCAATTCCGTTTTATCGGTTATGCTGTTCAAGAAACCGTCGTGGGCATGCGACAGATAATCAACGTTGCGATGGCGGAGCTCGAAGCGCCGGTAGGTATCGAGCCTGCAAAACCTGTCAATTTGACAATAAACCAGCGCAAAAAAGCAGAAACCGACAATAGTGTTGCATTCAAAATGTTTAGGGAGGTTTCAAAACAGGAAGGCGACAATACTTTTTTTTCACCTTTCAGCCTCAATATGGCTCTGGGAATGCTCTACAACGGCACTTCAGACAAAACCCGCACCGAGATGGTCAAAGTGCTCGGGATAGCAGATTTTTCCGAAAGTGAAATCAACGAGTATTACCAAAAAATTTCGCAGGTTTTGTTAGAGATAGACCCGATTACGGATATTACTATCGCAAATTCTATTTGGTACCGCCACAATTTTCCCGTAAAAAATACTTTTATCGAAACCGGCAAAAAATACTTTGACACGGAAGTGCAGGTACTCGACTTCAATAATCCCAATGCTGCCGACGTTATCAACAAATGGTGTGCCGATAAAACGAAGAACAGAATCAATCATATCGTTGCCGGTCCGATACCTGACAATATGATGCTGTATCTAATAAATGCCCTCTATTTTAAAAGCAAATGGCAGATGGAGAAAAAGTTCGATAAGGAGAAAACAAAATTGGACGATTTTAATAAAACCGGCAATCAAAAGATAAAGGTGCAGATGATGGAACAGACCTCTACCCTGCCTTATTACGCTGACCAATACTTGCAATGCATTGAACTACCTTACGGAAATCAAGCATTCAGCATGGTAGCCATTCTTCCGTCCGGAAATATGAAAATCAACCAATTAATTGAGTATTTGCCAGATGCTGATTGGCAAAATATAGTGAACAGTATGCGGCAACAAAGAGTATGGTTGAAACTGCCACGGTTCAAAATTGAATGTAAACTTCCACTCAATCAACCGGTAAAGAATTTAGGAATGAATCGAATCTTTAACGGTGATTTTGCGAATATTTCAGATGAATCTTTGGCTGTATCCGAAATCAGACAAAAAACATTTGTGGAAGTAAATGAAGAAGGTACTGAAGCAGCGGCTGTCACAGTCACAGCAATCGTTGCATTTGGCACCCAGAAAAGAGGAGATCCTATTGAGCCTGTACGTTTTTTTGCCGACCGCCCTTTTCTGTTCCTGATCAGAGAAAAAAGTACCGGAGTGATACTGTTTATTGGACGGATAGACGAGCCCCGCGAATAATGACTGACGAAGTGGAGAATTTGTGTAATTGCGAAATCGAAATGGGACTAAAAAAAGATCAGTGTGAATCTATAATCTTACCGTTGTGGTATCGCCTTCCGATAAGGAGAGGTCCACAGGTTTGTTTGTTTTCCAGGCACCATGCGTAAAATCAGGAATATCCACGGGTTTTGAACGGTTCGATACGGACTTTTCACTTAACGGAATAATCACGCTCCATGCAGCGGCGTCATAGACGTCGATATCCATCGGGAGCCCATTTCTCAAGCAATCAATGAGCCGCCATGTCATTAAAAAATCCATTCCCCCGTGTCCTCCCACTTTTTGGGCCATATCACCTATCCGTTTTACTATCTCGGGCATATACCGGTCGTTGATTTTCTTCATCTCTTCGTCGTCGAGCCATTGACTACCCAAAGAAATCCTGGCGGGTAAAGGATATTTCTGGGCGGCGCCTTTCGTGCCGCTGATCATGTGAATGCGGGAATACACCCGGGGACTGGTTATATCATGCTGGAGCATGATGGTACGCCCTTTCTCCGTTCTGATTATCGACGTATTTATATTCCCTCTGTAAGAGTTGGTATCATACTTTTTATAAAATAGATCATCTTTTGCCAGTTCCGACACTTTCTTTCCCAATATGAAGTCATTTGAAGACATTGAAGTCATATAGTCCAGTTTATCCCCTCTGTTTATATCCATGACCTGACAAACAGGACCTAACCCGTGTGTAGGGTACAGGTTCCCGTTATGGCGCTGACTTTCTTCCAAACGCCACATGTTATTATCTTTTGTCTTTTCATAGATTGACTGATGATGAATATACGCGGCATCGGCATGGACAATATTCCCGAAAAAGCCCTGTCGGGTCATATTCAGCGTCAGTAATTCGAAGAAATCATAGCAACAGTTTTCCATCATGTAACAATGCTTCTTTGTCTTCTCCGATGTCTCCACCATTTTCCACGCTTCGTCAACGGTGGCTATGGCAGGTACTTCAACAGCTACATGCTTGCCACATTCCATAGCATACACAGATATTTGTGCATGGAGCGGCCCTCTTGGGACAGCAATACTGATCAAATCTATATCATGATCTTCGCATACTCTTTTCCATGCATCTTCACTTCCGGTATAGACCTGTGCTTCCGGTAATTCCCGTTTTCTGAGTAACTGTTGGACATTTTCAATACGGAATGGTACAATATCGCAAATCGCCTTTATTTGCACGCCTTCCAGGAAGGTCATCTGGTTCAGATTCGAATAACCGCGATTTCCTATCCCGATAAATCCTACACGAACGATATCCAACTTGGGAGCCCGATAGCCACACATGTTGAAATACTGTCTTTTTTCTGTTCCGTTAGATAAGATTTCATGTGTTTCTGAAATGGATTTTTCAGCACGAAGACCGGGGATAAAGCCTAAGCCCATACTTCCGGCCGTTATCTGTTTTAAAAAATGTCGTCTGTTTGTTTTCATGCGATTTTTCTATTAAATATCATTCCTGAAGAAGATATACAATGCCGTATTTATCCACTGTACCTCTGGGCACTCTCACTTTATAACGGTTTTTTCCTGTTTTTTGAATGTCGACCTTTTTATGTCCTTCCGCGTCGGGCGAAGCATAATAGGCTTTTTTGAAAGAGGGTAAGGTAATCTCAAAACTTATATCCTCATTGATTGGTTCCCAGGCAGGATCGGGCAGGGGAAGCGTATCCCCGTGTTTTACTTTCACTCCTGTAGCATTCAGTAAATGAATCATTATACTATTCCTTTTTTTCTCCGTGTCTTTATAAGCCGTTACAAGCACTTTGGAAGGAATAGATAATGATTTGAACATCATCGGTCCGATCGCATTCTCTAATATTTTTTCGTTGAATGCGGTTATTTTCGGATCGGGGGTAAAGCGGTATATCATTCCGGTTTCCCTGATCGACGGGCAAAATTCGTTTATCATGCTTTTATTCCGGGTATATATTATCTTCCCTTTACCGTATTTCAGTTCTACCCACCCTGTTTCTGCGGCTTCAGCTAACCGGCTTTCGGTTAAGATATCGCCGAATGCCCTTTTATCTCTGACTTCACCATACGGCGTAAACATTCCCGCGTCTCCTGTAAGGAGTAAGGTGCCACCGTCAAAGATAAATTGTTTTAATGTACGTTCCTGTTCATCCGAAATACAATCCATTCCCGGTGCCAACAGTACCCTGAATCTCGAGATATCCTGATCAGGGATTGCATCATCCAGGATAAAGGTATGGGGTATATGCTTTGAAGCCAGGAACTGGCCGGTTCCCATTATTTCTTTGGGATAGTTCCCAGTGTTCTTCATAGACCAATCCCTCGTCGATCGTGAAAACACCACTGCAATATCGGTATAGGGGACAGATGTTATCTTATCCATATTTTCTTTCCAGCCTGTATAGGGATTCATCTTTTCCTTCTCTGCAAAATCAACCAAAGACCAGGTTACTTGTCCGAACATGTTGTTCATCGCCCATCCTATAAGGGCATAGTTGAATACTCCGTCAGGATAGACCAACCCGAAGATAGGAGATCCGTATGTTTCCCTGAGGCTGTTATACATATTTCTGCTGGTGAAATTATAGCGATAATCGTCCCATACGTCGCGGCTCATGATTTCGGTGCCTAAAAAGTCTTTTGACCTGGCGCTCAAAGGAAGGTCTCCTCCCTGCCCGTATGAAGCGGCATTGGCCAGAAATCCCCCTTCCGAGTAGTATTCCAGGTTTGAAAAATAGGGATTGATCTGGTGGGTTAGATTGCTTAGATCGATTCTCCATTGAGCCATGGCATGCTTGCGCCATTCAATCCAGGTTTTCCATAATTTTGATGATTTATTATGTAATAGCGGGTTGGTTTCATCATCCGGCAATACCAATCCGGTAATATCGGTAAATGATTTCCTGCAATGGGAACAATTACAAAAATTCGCATAATGAAAGACCGTTTCATCCAGCATGAAACCATCAATATTGGTGTTTTTTATATGCTCGGAAATATAAGGGAAGAAATATCCGTATTTAAAACCAGGGTTTACGGGACATAATCCCCATGTAGGCAATCCATTGGTATGGTTATGCTGTAAATAACCGGGGTTTGCAGCCAGGAACCGGAATCCCATATCGGCATTCCACAATATTGTCAGGTCCTGGTGATCGATGATCTTCATTCCCTTTTGATGGGCTATTTCCACGGTTTGCCTGATATTCTCTTCCACCCGTTCCAAATGCGTGGCATAGGTATGCCTTGAAAGAAAACCATTCAATATCACCGCGTTTACTCCACTGTTTTTGATCTGTTCCAGTCTTTTTTCAATTTTTTCGGGTGTATTGAATTCATTGAAGGTGCCCCAGTTGTCGGGTCCCATGGTTCCCAACGGGCTATTGAACCGCCAGGCCAGTTCGTCCGCCTGTTGGTCGGGCAACGCTGTTCCCAGTTCCGGGAATTCAGGGATCTCTGCCGTTTCCTTTATTTCACCTGCGAGTGGTGAAAAAGTGAGTGCTTTCCCATAAACCGGAGGAGTGTCATAATAGTTTGCGAAGAGGATACCCGGGCAGAAACCGTCTTTCTTCAACCAGTTTCCCCGCCTGAATTGATAATCTTCTTCACGGTGCATGAACAATTGAAACCCGATGACACTCACTGCCCAATCCCCTTCAAAGCTGATAGCGGCGTTACCATCTTCTATCCATCGCACCAGGGTGACCTCGGCCATTTTACCTTTGTTAATTGTAATGTCATGGTAAATTTGTTCTCCGTCGAATGTGACGGAAAAAGGACCTTCTTCCTTATGCAATGCACTTGATTTTACTGTAATAAGGTATAATCCCGGGCGTAATCCATCTGTAATGAAGGTGTTGGGGCTTGTAGAAGAGCAGGAGGCATACAATGCCCCGGGGTGCTTGTCTCCCTCGATAGAGAGTCCTTCGGTACGCTGCCACCCGTAGCCTGCCGCCGGATCATACCGGTCTGTTCCCGCATGGGTGAAATCTTCTCCGGCCTTGTCGTTGAAAGAGAATAATTTTTCTTTCTTGAGTTCGGAGAAGTAGTGATAATAGGTGGCGGCATGATGGTTTGCATAATCATTTTTATCTCCCTCGAAAAGGGTGAGTTTACTGGTAAAATCACCTCCATAATGCGTGGCGGATGTCGAAAAGGAGAGCTCTATCATATCCCCTTTTTTGGCTACCGTCCATTGTGCTACCATCGTATTGATACTCGCCACATAGTAGGTGCTGACTCCATGTGGGTTGAAATCGAAAGTAATAGACCCTTTCGGGGTGTTGAAGGTGATCCACCGGGTTCCGGTCGTGATATCTCCATCGGGCATGGAGGAATCAAAACGGCCGTTGCTCCATTGGGCATTAAACGAACGTCCCGTCAAAGCATCCCATGTTGAATTATTTAACGTGGAGGCAGGCACCAGGATTTTATAGGTGATACGCGGGGAAGGATACTCCTCCATCAAAGCATCCTGATGTACCTGAAAAGTCAATTCTATCTTTTTTCTATCGGGGGATAACCCTATTTCCCGGCGGTAGGGGGCTACTGTATTACTGTTCCATACATTGATGGTTTGCCAGTCGTTTTCACGTGTGATCATAAAAGTTTCGGCGTGATCACCCACGGTGTGGCCTGCCGCCCAGGAGAGGGAGTCGTTGCACAGCAGTATTTCCCCTTTCCATTTCACTTTTATATCGGGTTCGGCGGCAATCTCCAGCGATGATCCTTCCGCGGTAAATATTTCTTGTGCACGGGACACTCCTGCTCCCATAAGGACAAAACAGAAAAAAACGATAAATGATCTCTTCATAGCTTTTACATCTCTGAAATGTACACTTCGAGGGGAGACAACGTCTCCTTTTGAATACCGGGTATATTGAGCGGCAAATTATCCGTTTTACTTGTGTTGGATGCTATAATATACTTTTTCTTCTCATCTTTTTTGATCATGATATGTAAATTATTATCTACCTTCTTATCAATCGTATTCATTTTAACAATAGGCAAATTGTCATTCAATTCGCCTAACATTGGTAATAAAGCATCGAATACTTCCGGTGTTTTGCTCCAGTCGTTCCAAAACAGGATACCTGTTGCCCCATGGATTACTGAAGTATAGATTTGGCATTTTACTATTTGAATATATTCTTCGGGAGCCATATTGGCGGGTTTGGCATACCCGTTCCCGTCAAAATAGATCCAGATGGGGGTATCGGGGCCTAATCCTTCCCTCAGCGCATCTACCGTTATGCCCGACAACACGGGATAGGCGAAATAATCACGAAAAGCATTTATTCCGAAAACATCCCCGCTTCCTTTATATCCTGACGCGATCAACCTTGTATTCTCATACCAAACGGACTTCAAAGTATCAAAATCATATTCTGTATAGGAATATTTTCCTTCATTGAATTGATAAACAGGAAGGCCGTTATGGGCCTGGTAAAACCCCAATAGAGGGATTTCACACCCGAGTGCTCCCGGATCGACCAGTTCGTAAGGGGGATCTTTGGGGAGGCTGTCATGGGTGTGTAGATACTTCTCCTCAAATAAATAGGTACTCCCTTTACAGTGGCCTAATAAATCGACAAAAACAAGCGCATTCGGGTCATAATGCTTCACCCTTTCATTGATTTTCGCTCCCATGGAAGGCGGGACAGCCCATTTACTTACCCCTCCCAATGCGATCTCATCGATATGTGAGTAGATATATTGATCATTGGGAAGCGTTTCCAGTATCTTTTGAATCTCCGCATCTAAATATTCCTCGAATTCAGGGCTGTCTACTATTTTTTTCATATACTGGCTCCTGTGATAATCTTTATCCTTTCCGTCCGGTAAACCGGGAACCTGATCCAGGTATTTATAAAGCATAGGAGAAAAAGGGTTCAGTATATGTATTTTTTCCGACATATAATCTTTTTGAAGTCCGGGCGTCATGAAAACCATATTAATCGGAGCGGTTCGTTCCCTGAAAAGCGATGTGTTCTGTTGATATTGCTGTTCATCCGATTCCACGGAATCGGTAAAGATATACCCGGGCACATGCCAGGTTCCGATAGCGAAAAACTTTTCAAACGTATCGCCGGAAAGCTTTTTTTGTAAAACCCAACCGTCGTCATATTTCCATTCCAACCCGGCAGACGATTGTTTTACTGGCCCGGAACAGGCGGCCAACACAAAAAACAAGGAGGCGATTATCAAATAATTTATTGTCTTCATAATATTACAGCGTCTCTATTTATTTGAGCTTCGCAACGTTATTGTGGATTTTATCCACCGCGTTGATGATGTCGTCCATGTCGGATTTTGATCCGAGCATGAGTCCGCCATTCCAAATCCAAAGAGCAGAGTTATAAGTCTTAATCAAGGACGGACAGTGATTCTTCTGTTTGTATTCTTCAAAATTCAGTTCGCTCGCGGAGTAGCATTTTTTATAAATGTCAGATGCGAATACTTCCTTAAGCATGGGTTGACCGTAAAGCGGATCATTCGGATAACCGGTCGCCACCGGAACTCCTTCTGCATTGAGCGCCTCAATGAACCGTTTGCGTGGGAGCCCGCCCATCTTGTCTTCATTGTAAACCATTGCATAAATGTAGTAAGAAGCAGCAGTAGCTCCTTTGTGTAATTTGACGGGGGAGACGCCGGGATATGCCGCAAGTCTTTCGTTCAGGTATGCCCCGTTTTCGTTCCTTATTTTGTGTTGCTCTTCCAATTTTTCCATCTGGCACAATCCTATGACAGCCTGGTACTCGGCCATACGAATCTTATTCGCCAGGATGAGAGCCGAGATGGAACTGATCTGTCCGGACACGGATCCTGATGCATAACCAAAATTATGGTACGAATAAAGTCGGTCGTAATATCCGGTGTCATCAGTCAGAATTCCGCCTCCTTCGCCAATGGGTAGGTTTTTCGATGCCTGGAAGCTGAAGCAACCGGCATTGCCGAAAGTTCCGACTTTCTTTCCCCCAATTTCTGCGAGGTGGGCCTGACAAGCGTCTTCCACGACGAACAAATTATGTTCTTTGGCTATTTTCATGATTTCCGGCATATCAGACGGATATCCGCAGATGTGAACCGGCAGAATACCCTTGGTTCGCGGAGTGATTTTTTTCCTGATCTGTTTGGGATCTATTTGAAAGGTTGTCGGGTCAATATCCGCGAAAACCGGCATGGCGCCTTTATAAAGGATACCGAAAATTGAGGCGCTGAAGGTGTAAGGGGAGCAGATTACCTCGTCACCGGGACCAATGTTGGATTGCATCCAGGCGGCACTTAAAGCGTTAGTACCGTTCACCGTGGTGAGGCAATGTTTCGAACCGTGCATTTCCGCCCATTTTTTTTCAAATTCACTCACTTTCTGGCTGCGTGACCAGACCAGATTACCCATCACTTCGTTCATTTTAGGGTTGAATTTTTCAGCATCCCATTGCGGCCATTTTTGCCATTTCTTATTGCCTCGAACCGGTGTCCCACCGAGAATTGCAAGTTTATCTTGTGTATCCCGCGAATTTCCGAAAACGGGTGTAAAACCCGAAATTGCTACTCCTGCGGTTGCGGCTGCAGCCGTACCTATAAAATGACGGCGACTGATTTCATTACTTTTCATATTGGTTATTTTTTAATAAAATATTGTTATTCTGATCTGTTATCGTTATTTAAACGTTTGTTGCTTTTGATTATTTTGTAGGGTGTAATCATAGTCGTGATCAATGGCTGTATCGTTCGATCACTTCTACCATTTCATCCGAGAAATAGGAATAGGCAAACAGGCAAAATCCCCGGTAACCGTATTGTTTTACCATTTCAAGTTGTTGGCCCACTATCTCTGCATCCATGGGAACAGTGGTGTTATTTTTTCTGGTGTACAATTTTAGTCCCGGATATATTCTTTCCGACATCCCTTCAGGTGTATAAAGTACCTGTTCATCAAGGATGTCCTTCAGATCGTCCAATTTATCGGTATAATTCATAGGAAAAATATAATCGACTATATTTTCGGACAGGAGTTCCCGGCTGTCGCGGTAGATGCCGTGGTATTGCTGGGGCCCGACGCCCGAGGCGGATGTGACCGGCAAATTCGGATCCTTCTTCTTCACCATCTTACTTACTTCACGGAACAGCTCTTTAAGATAGCTTGCCCTCCACTCGATCCATTGCTTGCGCTTCTCGCCCATCGGGTCGGGGCCGGTCACGCCGGCCTGTGTCCGCAATCCGGTAATCACATCCTTAAAGTACTCCATTACCTGCGGTGAATCGCTGTGCATGAGCTGGAAGCCAATTACAACCACTTTCCCTTTTTCTTTTTGGTTAATCGTAACCACAGGTTCATCCGTATCCAGACGGGCAATAATATCCGCTTTTTCCGTGACCAGAGAACTGCCACCTATTTTAACCCGCAGGGTATCGATCGATTTTCCGAACAGGTCATCCGAAACCTGCAGTCTGATCCGTTCGGTTTTGAAACCCCGGGCTCCTTTTACTCCGGTCAATGCACCCAACAGATTTTTTTCAAATAAACTGTTATCCGGGGAGATCCAGATGATATCGCCGCCCCGTTTCACATACCTGTCCAGTGCTTTGGACATTTCATCCGGTATATGATTGTAATAGGAGATGATCAACAATCCCGGCACTCTCAATGCATCGATATTGGCCGGTTTTTCCGAAATATAGGCATAGCCTACTCCAGTCCGGTTCAGGTTTCTTTCAATCGTACCTAATGTTGCCACGTATGGAGTGCTTGCATCAGGGCATAACATCCTGACCGGGTATCGATCTTCGGCAGGCGGAACAATCCGCTCTGGGTGATCGAAAAAATCCTGGGGGTCAAAATTATAAGAGGCTTTAAAGCGGTTCCGCGCCGCTTCCGAATAATCAAAGGCGGCATTCCAGTAACGGGAATAATCGAGATGGATGCCGTCGATATCATATTCCAGCAATTCTTCCAATACCGACAACAGGTAGGGATTTACATCCGGATGTGCCGCCGATAAGTACACGTGATCATAATTGTTGTCAACAAATGGTTTACTTATCCAGTCGGGATGTTTTGGAATCGAATAATAGGTACAACTCCAGGGTTGAACCTTTATTCCGGCCTCATGCGCTTTTTCTATCAGATAGGCGAGCGGGTCATACTCTTCGTCTGCATGTACTTTACCTATAAAGTTTTTTGATTTGAACCAGACTTCATCCCGTAACATAATGTCGGGCAAAAGGGTATTGATACCCGCCAGTTGACATTTTTCAATCAGGTTATCCACGGTTTCCCGATCCTTGAATCCCGGAGGATCCACCCATAGGGCACGAACATGGAATTGAGGTCCCGGGGTAGTTTTATTCAGGATTCCGTTACATCCCGGAAAAAGAATACTAACCAGTACAATTTGAATGATCGATAATATAATTATCTTTTGGCAATATAACCTTTTCTTTATTGTTCCGCTAATAGATGCAAGCATACTTAAATATTTTATATAAATAATTTTATTTTTCCCATGAAAAAGAAGATTTGATCAAAAATTGATCTCCCACTCCGATATTGGATAGCCATGCTTCATCTCCCTCCTTCAAAGAAGAGGATGAAGAACCTTCTTCCAATACTAATACTCCTCCTTTCTCCAGCGCCGAAAGGAATCCGATCTGTTTCAAATTCTTGTCAAGAAGCATTGTTCCCGTATAGGATTGGGAAAATGTGAAGGTTGTCTTTGTTCCCAGTCTGTTTTTTTCAAGATTATCAACACGCAGGCGTCCCACCAGAAGATCGTCCCGGGTTGTTATTTCCAGCACTCCCTTGTTTTCCTTCACTTTTTGCAGAGGATGGACCGTGGTTCTGTACGGATTGATAAAGAAAGCGACACGTCCTGCCAATGTCTCGAAAGAATATTGCTCCGTATTTTCCAGTTTTACCTGAAATGTCTGGTTTGAAGCATCGATCTTATGCACTATACCACGAATTTCTTTAGAGACAAACTTTTTTTTCCCGGAATAGAAATAAGATCCGTTACTATAAAAAACGCGTACTAATTCACCTTGTTTAAAAGTAGCCGCTACGCTTACGGCATCCGTTTGTACGTCAAAACCGGATAAGACCTTTGCTGATTGTGCAGGATCATAGATGATCACATCCTTCACACTATCGCGATCAATTACGACCACCTGTCCGCTCCCTTGGTCGGGTTTGGTTAGCCGTGCCTGCCGGATTAAAGGAACATCTCCTTTATAGGGTTCCAACACACTTACAAATGTGCTGTGCAGGGGAATTCCATTTTCTGATTTCCGGGTCGCGATCAGGTATTTTAGGAGATGTTCCCTTGCCCTGGGTTTATTATAGGCATCAGCCATAGAAACCTCCTGATTCCCTTCGGAGAGCAATTGTATGCGCAGGCGTGCTTCTTCATTGCGCAGATGACGGTATTCCAACATACCGTTCCCGCTTTCAAGCTGTTGCACATTAAACAGATGCTGGAACCCTGATCCCCGGTATCCGGCGTAACCGGTCTGATACCCCTGTTTTTGAAGATTCTCGTCGTCATATATCGTTCCGGGCTCCACCCCCGTTCCTGCGAAAGTACCGGGTAATGGATCACTCCAGACGCTTCCCGGCGAATAAACTTTGCCGGGAGGTCCATGCAGCGAATAATCGTGCCGGCTGCCTCCCTCTATATGAAAAAAATCAACAAAATAGCTTTGGGCATCATCCGTATCCACCATCACTATATTCCGCCGGTATGTACGGGCATTTGAATAAGCGGGGGAAGAGGCATCCATCACCCGGGCAAAAGCACCATCCGTAAAATCATGTAATATTCCCGGAAGGTTTCTTTCCTGTCGCTTTTCATCCACTACTACGGTATTGTGGGAAATTGTATTCTGTGACCAGGTATAGATTCCCTGTACATAATTATTCATTGCATCCGGATACCCTAAATCGGGCATCATCTTTTGTCCGTTGGCAAAGATCTCAATATTCAGGAAATCCCAGTGAAAGTGAGAATAATGCATCCCGTAAGTGAAAGAAGCCGCTGTTTTATCTTGTCGATTATTTAATATTCCCAGGCCATATCCGGCAAAAAGGCGCGAAGATTGGACCGGGACCGTCCTGCTGCCTTTCATATCCGTCATGTAGGGGAGAGGTTCCCGGAACAAAGCCCCGAATGAAGTAAAAATTTTTTCTCCCGGCAAATTAACCCAATTCAGGTAACGATTATCTTTGTAGTAGCTATAGGCTATATGGTAAGTATCGGGATTCTTTCCCGTGATACCACCTAAAACAGAACCTCCATCCCCGCAATCAGGGGTGTATGAGCCGATCGCAACCATGTCCAAAGGTGCATCCAGCATTTTTTTAAACCGGTATTCCGAAAAGAGGTCTATCTTCCCTTTAAGCAACGTTTCCGCGATATCGGTCAGGCTAACGACCCAGATATTGTTATAGCCGGGCGATTCGTAAGGGATCCCATCTCTCCCGATCTGGTTGTACAGGGCAAATCGTAATCCGTTTGTCGCCACACGGGAGGAGGGCTCATTGAGCATCCGGTCCATCGCCTTGTCCCGGCCTGCATATTGCCGGGATAAATGCAACGAGACAAGGGCATTCTGGTGCATCCCGAAGTTTCCCAATATCTTTTCCTGTTGAATCGCATCCAGGCCTTCCTCCAGAAGATTGGCTTCAATAAATGCACGGAGCTCTTTTCCCGTTTTTCCTGTGCGTTCCTGGAGCTCGACTTCCCGGTCGATCTGCTCCCATACCATATCATAAGTATCCGCAAAATTTTTAATCATCCGGGTTTCCCATATCCGGTTCAATATTTTGCCGGAGTAACGTACATTCCGCTGCTTCATTATCAAACCATAGCGCGATTGGTTCTCGTGATCCATCGACGGATAAACCGAGGCGATACGGTAAAGCATGTCAATGGCTTTTGATGCATACTGTCGGTTTCCGGTCAGGAGATAAGCCTGTCCCAGTGTCAACAGACCCGGGCTGATATGGTTGCACCATATCCATTGATTGGCATGTGCCACAAACCAATACCGTTCCCCCTGCGGCGAGACCCATCCCCAGCCATCGTCCACGTATTCCGTATCCCATCCTTTCTTATCGGTAAATCCGCTTGTATAATATGCCGCGTAATCATTGGATGGGAATACCTGACCGTCTATCGGACATTTTACCTGAAAAGGATGTTTCGGATCAATGATCCACGGATAAGTTCCTCCCACCTTAAACACCGAATCCCCGTGAACGGGGCATCCCAGCGCGCTGAGGTCGAATGCGCGGGGTACAGAGGCCTCCGTGATCAATTTCGACAACGCTTCGTCATTGAATTCGAGCCAATAATCGGCTCTTTTCAGGATTGCTTTTTGGAGGGAATTCACCGTTGTATACCGGCCAATGTTATTTTTTGCCAGGGAGATAAGCGTGTCGGGGTAGATCATTCGCTTATCCTTTGGCGGATATTTAATTTCCCTCTCCGGCACTTTCCTGAACGGAGGAATTATGTCTTGTCCCGGAGATTGTGCCAAAAGTATGGCACGATAAAAGAGAAGAACAAAAATAAGTGGAAATAGCTTCTTAAATACTGGTTTCATTTCATACGTTTTCTTTGTTCACCGTTGCCATAATTCCATTAGCTACAGCGCGCTCGAAGCTGTAAGAAGGTTTATTTTTTATTTCCCCGTTGACAACCACACATGATGAACCACCTCCATCGAGGTTTACCGCACTATATGCTCCCAATGCTCTCAAGATGGCTCCTTCCTGACCGGTTGTAACTCCTACATAATAATTGGACTGTCGTCCATCAATAACAATCAGATAGACTTTTTTCTATCTTGGGAATATCCTATTGACGTGCGCGGGTGTACTTTATTCCCTGTATTGTGAGGAATTCCGTCTTGCAATATAATACCTCGCTTATCATAAACGCCGACGTTAGTGTAAGTTCGAGACATGAAATATTAGTTTTATGAATACTCAATATTTTACTTAATGGATTAAAAATCAAAGATTTATAGCTTTAATTTGATGTAGAAAAAATAAAGTGATGAAAAACCTTCCAGACGAAAAACCGATATTCAATAATAAAACAAATATTCATTTTTCCTTACATTTGAAATGCACATATATTTAGATAATTAACGTTGGCCGGGATAGCAGCAGTTTAATTAGATGCTATCCCGGATTCACGTCAATCTTACTACTCAAGTGCCAATCGTTCAGTCTAAAATCCAGTAATTGTCGGTTGCATTAAAATCAAACTCATAAAAATCACCATTAGCGTCTAACGCTAACAATTTAGTGCCGACACTTACTAACTTTACAAACTTATTCCAACCAGAACCAATTTTATTCTTGCTTCCAAGGGTTCCTGCCGTTGTAATCGGGATACTCCATAGATAACCGTCTGTATCAACACCTATAAGATATTGAAGATTAAACGGTACAACCGGTTCATACAAAAATCCGGTCGAAACCGTAGTTCCGTTAGTGGTACCCCAAGTTGCATTGTTATTGGCAAACCATGCGCGCAAATCTCCATTTACAGCAACGGAATAGAAAAAACCTTTTGCCGGTAAGAATTTTGGCATATTAAAACCGGATCCGAAAGTTTCTGCTCCTGTGGGCGTTTTAACGAAAACAAGCTGTCCATCCACAATCCGGTGCATAGAGACCAGATTACCTGTATTTACACCTATAAATTTATCGTCATCGTAAAAGAAGAATTCCCGATATGTACTCCGGGGTACTAATGCGGTATACGTTTCAGTTTGGGAAAATGATCCGTCCTCGTTCAAAGCATATACAATCACATCGCCCGCAGCATTCCATTCATACAGGTCTTTTCCGTCGCGGTCAAAATATCTGCTGGCCACATTTCCACTAAGGGCTAATTTCTTTCCTTTTTCAAAAATTGCTTTAGGGGCATTGTATGTCTGATAACTGCTATAAATCGTATCTAACCCTTTGGGGATGAAAAAGACATTCCGAAACTGGAATTCTGAGCCATCGGAGAAGTTGGGTAATACAACCATATTGGTATTTCTTTCAATCTTTACCATTTTTTCCTCACCGTTCTTGTCCGTATAAACTATTTGGGAGTATACCACGCTATCTCCCACTGCTGCGGGAGATAAAGTCAACTTATATTGGGACAGATCATAATCGAACTCTTTCGATATCAGCTTTCTTGCCAATAAATTACTGGCAAATTGTTCCCCCCATGCCGTTACCGCAATCGAAGAATACAGGGATGATTCTCCTTTACTGTTTTTATTGCGGAATTCATACATTATTGAACTTTCGCCTAAATTTTCGATAATAATGGAATCTTTCTGTATGTCGGAAGTGGTACTACGGACAAAATCTCTTACAATCGAATCGCGCCGCATATTCCAGTAAATAACTGTCTGCTCAATCTTCGGGTCGGAATTGATATACCATGTTATTTTGGCTCGTCCAAATCCTGGTTGCACTTTAAGGGAATCCACTTTTCCCAGATAGACTTGTTCTTCCCTGTCCGCGAATTCCGATTGAATATCATTCATGCTGTCGCAGGATATTCCCACAAAGAGGATTGCCAGTAGGCTCACCACTATCGTAATCAGTTTGTTCATTTTTTTCATATACGTATTGTTTTTTTATTCTTGTGGGACCGAAGTATCGCCATAAAAAGTTAACTCTGAGCAGGAGAAATAATTACTCGTAGGAGGTGGAGTAATAAGTGTAATGCCACGGACAAAAATCCGGACATATCGCACCGGTCTCGCATCAAGGGGCACTTCACTTTCCACTCCACTTACAGCCATTGCATTTGCATCTGCAGAACTGAGGCCAACAGGAACAGTATTCCTGCCCAAATATACCCAGTCATCTTTAAACGTCCTCTCGGGAAGTTCGGTCAAAGGATCCACAGTGTGAATGGCGCCCCAGCGGACACTTAATGAATCCAGCCAATATGGTTTGTCGGCAAGTTTATCGTAATCAATCTTATCAATTCCCCATGCTTCAAAATCTGTAATGTTTGCCTGCCCGTAAAGAGAATTCAGGTGATAAGGGTGCCTCACAATACGGCTGAGTTTAACCACTTGTTTCAGATCGATGGTAATGGACAAGCCACTACTTCCGGATTTGGTTAACCATCCGTGGGCACTGGTATTCACAATATTATCCCAAAGTTTCGGGAGAACCCTACTAGCATCCAGATCCGTAGTATTGTCCCATGGAATATTCGCACGAAAATCGGCATACGGTTTCGGCACCATTATTTCGAAGAGCGGTGTGGTGGTAAACCTTATCGTATCCGAAATATTTCCCCATTTGTCTTCGAAAGATACGGCAAAGTCGGTTTCCACAGCCTCATAGGTTCTGAAAGTATGTCTTTCTCTTTTTAAAGTTGTAAAATACATATCTTCAGTTTCCAGTATATTGTCTTCATTTTTGACCATCAGGCGTACTCCCAATTCGGTAGTTTTCGGATTGTCCCAAAAGGCGACGATTCCTCCGAATCCCGGGACCATACTCCATGAATTATGAGCGATGTCGATCAGCGATTCCAACGGTTCGAACTCCACCTCAACGGGTTCCGACCGTTGCTCCTGTTTATTCACTTTATAAAGTGTAGCTTTTACTTTGTCCACCCTGTGGAATCCTTCTATGGTCAGCGAATTTTTATGTACAGAAGATTTTTCGGTAAAAACCTTTCCGTTCCGTTCATATTCCGCCATTACGTACAATATATCCGGCTCATTGGGGATGGTGTACGTAATGGTAGCCCCACCATTAATGGGCGTTACAGTATATCCTTCGATAGGACCGGTATTCCATGATCCACCTGTCGGCCTTTTGCTGTTATCGTCATCGCAAGCGAAAAAAGCACATACCGCCAAAGTTACCAGTATAAAAGTATATTTTTTCATAAATTCAATGTTTATTGTTTGTATTACAAAACATATTATTGGAAGCATTACCAACCGTAGGTTTGTACCAAGTTTTTGTTAACCCGTAAATCGTACTCCCTCAGCGGATACAAGTAGTCTCTAAAAGTAACCTGACGCTTCGTATCGTATACCATGGGTATATAAAATTCTTCCGGAACTTTAGATGTTACCGTCCATTTTGTGGGAGGAAGCGACCAATACTTATCGGCTATTTTCCACCGGCGAATGTCCCAGAAGCGCTGTCCTTCAAAAGCCAATTCTATTAACCGTTCCCGCTGAATGATTTCGCGCATGCCGGTTTTGGTATTCGGTTTATCGGGATGGGTAGAAGCATTCTGCCATGATGATACAACACCGTTTAGCCCGACATTTTCCCTCACTTTATCAATCCAGTAATACACCTCGTTATCAGGTTGCGCCTTTATCTCATTGAGTGCTTCGCTATAAAGCAGATATAAATCTGCCAAGCGAATCAACGGGAAGCGGTAGTCATGCGGGCTATAGCTTTGGCCGGTAGCCCCTTTACTCCCCGATGTTTCAAAGGCAATTATTTTTTTGGGAGAATACATGCCGCTAGTATAAATTTCACCATATCTCCATTGCATGAATGGAGAGAATGAAGCCCCTCCATTCGTTGTGCAAGTAGCAATTTCGACATATCCCCGGTCGAAAGCCAGATCCGCATAAAAACGAGGCTCGCGGTTAAAGTGCATTTCTGAGGTTGTTTCACCGGTGGCAATATAAAATTCGTGTTTGTCTCCCGGCGTTGCGCGGCGCACGCCGAATCTTCCGGCATAATTAAAGGTTTTATCTTCGTCCATCGGTACCCCTTTGTTCGTGTAAAACAACTCTGCCATGTGCCACGATGCATCAAAATAGTTGAAGTAGAATGGCTGGTCTGTTGTATACATAAAGGGCATTAACATTCTTGTCATGTTCCCAAGGACATTAAACCCTAATGAGGCGGCTCCTCCTTTTCCGTCGGCAAACGATTCCTGGGTCGCCCAAATTACCCCGGTATTCCGCTCTATATCTTCGGTAATGGCTTTTCGGATGGTCATCATTTGCACCAATGTATCGTTCATATTATAAGTTTGAGGGCCACCGCTGTATTTGTTGAATACATACAACTGCAACCCCGCCAGATGGCATGTATCAATGGCATTTTTAATTGCCGTGGCAGCCCTTTCCCATTTTGAAGCGTCGTATGTATCGGAAATCAACTGTCTTCCACGATTATCCACCCAATCCTTGTAATCGGTATTCCCATTGAACAAGGGGCTTGCCGCCCACGCCAGCACTTTTGCTTTTACCGATAGTGCGATGGTTTGTGAAATACGTCCCATTTCCGTTGCCGGATCCGGAAGTACCAAAGGCAAATCGGGGATTGCCTCATCCAAAAGCCCCACTATATAGTCCACACACTCGTCCACCGGTTCGCGGTATACCATTAAATCCTCGGGAGAAGTTGACAAGGGCACCTCTTCATCCGCTATCACGATGGGCCCGTACAATTGCATCAGGAAAAAATGGTAATAGGCTTTCAGGAATTTCACCTCGGCTATCCATTTTGTTCTTTCCCAATCTTCTAAATCTTGGGGTATATGAATGTTGTTCAGGAAAATATTGCAATCGCGTATGGCGGTGTACAAATTGCTGCCACCATTCACCCCCGACCAATAATTTTGCAATGGGTTATTCGCGTTTTGAAGCCCATCGGCAATTTGTCCCGCGATTGATCGTTTTGCCCGGCTATCCCTTTCACAAATAAACTCATCCTTGCTGGTAAAATGAGCCGGATAATAAAAAGGATCGGTAGGGTCAGGCAGGTGAGAATAGCAGGTCCTCAAAAACTTATCGGTTACCGACCGGTTCGAGAAAGCATGATCGAGCGTGGCGGTATCATCCGGTACCACATCCAGAAAGTCGCAACTTACCATCCCCATCAGGAAGAAAGCGCTTATTATCTTTATTAAATTTTTCATTTTGCTCGTGAATTAAAAATTAATGTTTACTCCAAGATTGAATACCCTCTGTACAGGATAACCTAAACCCTCTCCCGCCATCTCGGGATCCCACATCTTAAATTTGGACCAATGCAACAGGTTACTACCGCTTACATATACACGGAACATATTCACATAGAATTTTTTCGTTAATCTTTCGGGTAGGGTATATCCGAATTCTGCCGTTTTCAACCGCATAAATGATCCATCACGCAACCACCATGTGCTATTCTGGTTGTTGTTGCTAATCTGTGTTTCTGATAAACGCGGCCAGAAAGCATAAATATCCCGGTTGTTTTCCGACCAATGGTCATCGGCAATGTATTGCAACAAAGCCCGTTGCCCTTTGTTAAGAAATGGGGTAATGTTAGCAGATGCAATAAAAAACGAAGATCTTGCGGAACCTTGGAAAAAGCAGGAAAGGTCGAATCCTTTATATCCTATGGAAAATCCGGCCCCGTAAATGATTTCCGGCACAGTCGGGTATCCGATGGGTACCATATCATCTGAAGTTATTTGTCCATCGTTATTGATATCCTTGTATTTGATATCGCCGGCTTTATAAGTTCCAAAAGTTTGCTTAGGAGAGTTGTTTACATCTTCTTCATCGATAAACAACCGTTCGGCAATATATCCCCATGACTGTTTGATTTTCTTGCCAACGTACGATCTCCACGGTACATCGCTGTAATCCGGTTCTTCGTATTCTTTGAATATACTGCTCGCATAAGTGAAATTGCCGTTTACCACCGTCCAGAAGTCTTTATTAAAATTTTTCTGATACTTCAGTTCCACTTCGAATCCTTTTCCCTTCGCAACACCCACATTCCCCTGTGGTATCACGCGGAGTCCCATTGTGGTCGGAATATCTGTACGGGTCTGTAAAATATTTTCCCGGGTTTCCATAAAGTAATCAGCCAGAACGGTAAGATCATTGAATAAACCGAGTTCTATTCCCAAATTGGTCTTTTTGGCAATTTCCCAGGTTATCTGGTCGTTGGCATACCGATTGATGGTTATGCCCGTTCTATATGCCCTGTCAGTACCAAACCAGTATCCTTCCCCGGCCATATCGATTTGAGATAAATAGAAGAAACGGTCATAGGCAGAACCTATCTCGTCGTTGCCTACCTTGCCGTAAGTAGCTTTCAATTTTAGGGTCGTGATTATATCTTCCACTCCGGACATAAACCGCTCATTGCTGATCATCCAACCTGCCCCGACTGAAGGGAAAAACCCGAATCGATTATTTTTAGCAAAACGTTCGCTGCCGTTATACCCGAAGTTCACCTCCACGAAATAACGGGAATCGTACCCGTACGCCAACCTTCCGGCAGTAGATATATTTCTCCGCGGCAGGGAAGCCTGAAGCCTGTCCGAAACTCGCGAATCAATGCTTATAACCCCGCTCTCAGTTCTTAGTGTACCTACTAACAACGCGTTAATATCGTGCACCTCGTTCAACTTTTTATTGTATCCTAACCGAAATTCGCCATATTGGGAAGAGGTAACGGTTCTTGCACCCTCCGAATAAGTCAGGTATTCGGTTCCGGAGTCGGGATTCAGGGCTACCAGTTGATAAGACCCGTCTAAAGTTGTAGCCGGTGTGTAGTAAAACGGGTTATATGTACGCTCGATACTATAGTAGGAATCACGCTTCGTATTATACATCGCCTTGGCAAACAGTCCATCCAAAAGCCCGGTAAATTTGTGCTCAAATTCCATCTGTAACAACATCATGGATTTACTTTCTTCCTTGAAACCAGCAACAGTTTGGGCGTACGGATTGGTATAAGAACCGAGCTCACTCCCCATGCCAAAGAGAAGATGTTTTGTCTCCATATTTGCCTCATCTTTAGGATAAAAAGGCAGGAACTGCACCGGTGTGGCATTACGCACCAAGTGAAAAGTATAAACCCCGCCCGATACCGCCTTACCGTCCACAGTGCCGGATCTGGGACCGCTTGTATCGTCGAACGTTCCGTAGGCGCGCACAACTCCAGTGGTGGTCGGTGTAAACTTAATGGTCACATTGGAACGTACCTGAAGCCGGTTGATGTCTATGTTGTTATTCACCATATTTTCCTCGTTTTCCTTAATAATCCCGGTGTCGTGCTGGTAATTGGCAGCCAGATAATATTGCACCGCTTTCCCTCCCCCGGTTATGTTCATATTTACACGCTGGTTGAAGGTACGGTCTTTAATCAGGTAATCATACCAATCTACAGAAGGATACATGATGGGGTCAACGCCCAACTCGGTATTACGTATTTTGGCGGAAGAATAAGGGAGTTCAACCATTGGGTCCCGTGTTCTTACCGCCTCGTTGTGAAGTCTCATATAGGTAATAGGATCAGCGAGTTGAACTAATTCAGTATTACCGGAAGATGACAATTCTGCTCTAATGTTCACTGAAATCTTATCAGGCGATCCTTCTTTGGTTGTCACCAGGATCACACCGTTTGCACCGCGCGCTCCGTATAAGGCGGCAGCATTGGCGTCTTTCATGACCGAGAACGAAGCGATATCGTCCACATTTATTCGTGCCAGGTCGGTAGAACTCATTTCTATCCCGTCAATCAATATTAACGGGTCTTGTTTCCCGGCTGTACTAAAAGTGGTAACGCCCCGAATAAAAAATTCCGCATTGTCCAACCCCGGCTCTCCCGAGCGTTGGTATGCGATCACGCCGGCCATTCTCCCCGCAAACGCGGTAGTAATGTTGCTGGAGGGCGCCCTTAATTCGCCAGGAGTAACCGTTGAGATGGAACTGATCACGCTTTCTTTTTTTTGTTTACCGAAGGCCACAACTGTAACTTCATCCAGTGCAATCGTATCTTCCTGAAGTACAATAGTCACATTATTGGCTCCTGCCGCTTTTTCTTCTTTGGGAGTAAAACCTACAAAAGTATAGACTAGGGTTTCACTAGAGGCACATTCGATTGAATACTTTCCTTCAGCGTCAGTTACGACGCCGACACCTGGCCGTTCCTTTATTGCAACCGCAACACCGGGTAAAGGGAATCCATCCTGATCAACTACACGTCCGGAAATTTTTACCCTTTGTTGTGCTACCTCCCGTACAATTTCCGTTTCATTGATTGTTGTATTCTCTCCGAGGCCATCCGACTTTTTACTTTCAGAAATAGTACTTCCCATAGCAAAAATCGGACTGAAAATCATCATAATAATTATGACGAGACATACATTAAACGATTTTTTTACTTTCATTTGTTTTAGATTTTTTAACGCTTAAATTAGTTTGTTTAATATTCCTCCCCCTATTCCTATTTTTCGCTATAAATCAACTGATTCATGATGAAATAGGATCATGATAAAGCATAATTCATTTTATAATACAAAGAAAAATAAAGTAAAATATAAGAAAGTTTATTTTTGCGAAAAGAAACCCTCAAAAAGCGTTAATCTTATATATTTTTTAAAACGCTTCTTTACAAAAAAGAATATTGTAGCGTTATTATTCTCTACCTGGGTTGTTTACTTCTCATGATCTTCAATACTTTTTCATTTGCTTCAATCAGCTGGCTTATAGTGCCCGCTTCTCTCCAGTTCAGGATACGATCCTGGTGATAAAAAGGTTCTATGAATGTTTGATTTTCGAGCAAGGCGGTAAAATTTGCAAAATAACTGTCTGTTTCGGAGAATAAAACAAATTTCGCTTTTAGCAGATTGTATTCTTTGATTTGCTCATTGATTGTTTTAATATAAGTACGGGGCATATACCCTGTAATATCGGTTTCTTTCAATATCTCTTTCACGAAGATACCTGCTTGTTCATCGGATATTGGCCATTCTTTTTCCAATAGACCAGCTATTGTCGGAGCCAAATCGGTATGTTCGAAATAATTCAGTTCCCTTCCTTCGGCAATACTGTTCCCAACAAATACCAAAGGGGTTTTCCAACTGTCTTCGTCAAACAGCGGATGCCATCCGATACGGCTTTGTCCGTGATCTGAAGTCACTATAAGGACTGTTTCATTCCACATTCCGGACTCTTTGAGAAAATCAACAAACCGGCCTAACTGTTCATCGGCGGCTTCTATTGCCTCCGCATAAGGAGAGTGAGATGCAAAAATATTCCTGTAATAAGGCTTGTCCGGTGTACTTTGGGAAATATCATAGCCTCTTTGACCTGCTCTTTGAAGATGTACGCGCATAAATACCGGCGCTTGGGTTTTTAGAATGTTGATGGCACAACCCACTACTTCCGCATCGGTGAATGTATCATCCATAATGAGTGTGGAAAAGCCTCTTCCCACCGACTTATAAGCTGTTGTGTTTACAACAAAGGCCGTTTGTTGTTGCGGAGAGAAAAGTTCCTGTATCATTTTATTTTCAGCAGACAGAAAGAGTGTTCCTTCATGTAAAACCGGATTGGGGAAAGAACAACTGTTGAACTTGCTGTAATCCCCGACAGTCGGGTGATGCGGTATAATTACATAGGATTGCTTTATATATGTTCCCTGTTTTATCAAATTATTGAATGCCGGCATTTTCAAACGTTGGGGCGCTTCCCAGTGAAGTCCGTCGATCCCGAACAAGATAACTCTTTTGGGTTGAGCCTGCACCACAAAATGAAATATGAAGCAATTAATTATCAGGAATATTATTTTTTTCTTCATTTTGCTTACTTATTTTTATTATTGTTCTTTTTATACTATTTCCATAAGGGTGCCTACGATATGCCGCGTTCCGTCTTCCTTATTGAAATAATAGACGACCAATACCCTGCTGTTGTCTAACAGTACAGACCACGTATAGCCGATATCGCTATTCTCTCCGTCATCTCTGATAATTATTTCAGGTGCTGTGGCAAAATCCGTACATTCAGCATTTAATATTCTCGCCCTGATACCGTATGGTTCATGCCGGTAACCGTAGGTTAACAAAACCCGGTTGTCAGGGAGCCGCAACGCATGGCAAGGATGGCCTTTAAATCCCATGGATTCCCATTTAAATGTTTTACCACCATCTGTCGAACGGGAGATACATGCCTGATCTTCATAATTTGCTGTTCTGATGAATGCGACCAGGTCTCCTTTGGGTGTTTCATAGACAGAGGCTTCATTAAAAGCGACTTTGTCATCCGAAGCGACCACACCTGAATATTGCCATGTTAAGCCTTTATCGTCGGAGATCAATAAATGATTGGATGTTTTCCTGACAGGGACAGAATCATTCACAGCAACCACCCAAAAAATTCGACCTTCTTTTCCTTCATACAATGCTCCCCGGTTATATGCCGGTAAAGGTTTGCCTGATGCACTGAAATTAATTTCCGCATCGACATGTGGCGGATAAACAGGACCCTGCCATGTTTTTCCATTGTCCAAGGATCGTACAAGATATCCGCCAAGGAAGACTGCCCCTCCTGCTTTAAAATAGGGTTGTTTCAGATTAGCTAGTCCTGTCGAATTTACGTATTGCCATCCATAACTTGTACAAAGAATCGTTCCATCTTCAAGTTTAAGCATACATGGATCTTGTGAGCCTCCGAACGGATGAGCGTAAATCAAGTCGGGATCCTCAGTCCATACCTCTCCATCGGAGGAGCGTACCATTACTAAGTAACTATTCATATCAATATGACTATACCCCTTTTCTCCAAAAACCCTCCGGTCAGGAGCACGCCGGAATGCTACCATAAAATCTTTTTCTCCGTTTTTAATAATCGAAGGGAATGCCGAATAATATTGGACATCCTTATATATAATTATATCTTTTACTTTTCGAACATTCGGGTGTTTAATCTGATTACCATTCTCCGTTATCAGGGAAAAACTTTGTACAAAGAATATGCACAATGTTAAAGCTAAAATAAAAAATTTTGATTTCATATCTAAAATAATTCAATTTATACTATTGTCGTCAACCAATCTTCCTGTATTCATATTTCCCTCCCCAATTGGGTGAGAACCATGTATTGTCCCATGCAACTGTTTTTCTCTCCCCGGTTTTGCGCAATTCGTTGATCCATTGTTCGTAGTCGGACTTCCTGTTTATCTTGAATTCTTTATTTAAAACCCTGAGCATATCCGATGTGTTACCGCGACTTCTTGCTGAGTTGAATTTCTGCCAAAAATTGGCACTCCCGGTGCCGGATTGTTTTAGCTTTACGATTTGCCTGTCCTGCACGAGCATTAGATAATACAATAAACTTTCATCGCTATGGATCAGTTGGTTGGCATACTTTTCGTAAAAGCCGCCATCCTTAAATTTGTTCGTAAGCAAATGAAAAGCCGGATCATCTCCAGAACCTTTTTTAATAGATTCGAGTGCTGAGGCGAGCGACTGCACTAACAGGTATTTGGCCTCCGGTTCCTGTGCTATAACGGGAGCATACACTTCATTCATGCTGAAAAATTCCCATTTGATCTCTTTGACACCGGAAATATCTACACGCCAGTTGTCATCTGTTTTCCCATCTCCGTCAACGTCCAACTCTATGGTATCTACTATGCCGTCCTTATCGGTGTCGATCCCTTTATAATACATATCCCTTTTGCGGTCGCCGTCAAAATCGACATCTATCCAGGCAAGGTCACTGTACTTTATGCGTATTTTCTGTTCTGCCGGATTATAATAGTAGGCATTGGGCTTTTCAGGATGGAGTACCAGTTCATATCGTTTGTTGAACGGTCCGCAAGCGGGACCTCCGACCTGGGGCATAAAAACATCTTCATCTTTATAGCCTTCGGCGATGATCCCTTCCCAGCGGGGAATCGTATCATTGACATTTTTCCACGCCACATTCAGGTCTGTTTCATCCCACGTGAATAAGACCCTTGACCAGATTATGAGTGATAGATAGTCTTTGGCGGCATCGCGTTTCAGTACGCTGCCGGTAGGAATACCGGCAATAAGGAATGATTCCGTCACGTCGTCGCTTAAATTCATGCTATAGTTGCTGTTCCAATGTGCTTCTGGCGTCCATCCCGGGGCGCATGCCGTAATTCCCACATCATAGTTCCGCGGGTTTTCGGCGTCGGGAAGAAGGTTGAAACTCCATCGCAGGAAAGCGGCTGTTTCGTTTTCACCTTCAATCCGGATGGTCTCTTCCGACACGCCGTCGCCATTGACGTCGTAAAACAGGAACGGATTTTCCCAGAAAGGAACCCATCGCATGGTGGATGGAAAGTATGTTCCCTTGTCTAAGTAGAATAATGTAAACGAGTCGTTCCCGCCGAAATGGGAGTAGTTCTGGCAAGGCACCTGGTAATAAGTATAGTCGATATCGTACATCATCAGATGGTTATCGTCTCCATCGTCGTAGTTCCACCAGACACAGAACCCGAATTTCCCGTGATAGAAGAATAATGCCTGTTGATCCGCATCATTATCGTGATCCGTATCTTCATAACCAATCAGGGCATCCACCTTGCCGTCGGCATTCCAATCGGCTATCCAGAGGTCGCTGTCTTTATCGGGTTCCTCTCTCTCCCGTAGGTCGTTATCCCTGTCGATCACTTTTACCAATAAAGGCCGTTTACCCTCATTATGCCGGGGGTCGGTATCGATAAACCACACCTCTTCCGGTTTGCCATCGCCGTCATGATCCACATAATGCCTTTTGCCGTGTTCTTCCGAAAGCACTTTCTCCACCATCGACTGATTGAACCTGACCTGATCACCGAAGACAGCTTCGAAGTCCGATTGTTTCTGATTGTCAGCCGCCAGTCCGGATCCTTCGATAACGGATAAAAGAAAAATAATAAAAACAATTTTCTTCATACTTTATCTCTTACTTATTTAAAGGATTTCTTAATGACGCCTCTTTTAATGTGCTTTTCCATTCCTGTATGCCGGGTGAGCGGGGGAACCGGTGGGCTCTTAACCAATCGCCCTGTATATGATACCACAGCGATTCTCCCTGATGGTAGTGAAGCACCACCCGATGTTCCTCCGGTTGTTTATCCAAAAATAAGTACCTGTTTGCGGGGAAGGTAACCCCCATTCCCATCCAGCCGATTTCCGGATCCTGAAATCCCCAGGATCCCATTATTCCCAATTCTTTATCGCAGAAAAAATCTTCGGTGGTCAGAGCCGTTAAAGTAAGGCCGATCCTGAGTGTCTGTTCCGGTTTTCCTCCTTCCACAAAAACTTCAATGGGAGAGTCTTTTCTTCCGGCAATCGCCGAAGGACGAATATATACCGTATAAGGATTATCTTCAGGCCCTACGTTTTTGGCGACAAACTCAATGGTGATCGTATCGGGGGTTTCTTTTAACAGCCGTGCCGTAAGTACCGGATCTCCGGGATTTTTCTCATTCCGGACCGGATAGGCAACCCCGTCAACATATAAAACCAATCCGCCGCATCCGCCTGTTTTGCCGACATGCAGGATATCCATTCCCCATCCGTTGGTGTCTTTGTGATAACTGCCGCCTTTGGTAATATTCGGATAGATCAACGTATCCATTCGTTTGGCGAACAGGTCGAAATGACCATCATAACAACGGAAAGCCGCTTTTTCAGATTCCCATCCCCAGTTAGGAGGAAACCAGGTATTATCCCATGCTACCCCTTTTTTGTCCGGTACGGCCCGTAAGTCTGCTACCCACTCGGCATAATTTTGCACGCTATCAGATACTTTAAATTCCTCACGGATGTATTGTTCCATTTTCGTCAGGTTTCCTTTTGCCCGCTCTGCATCCCACTGTTTCCAAAAGGCTTTCTTTTTATAGGCCTTTTTCAAATGGAATATTCTGCGGTCGGCAGCGGTCCTCAAATAGTAAAGCATCGATTCATCGCTATTGAGAAGCCGTTCGGACAGGCTGTGTGAAAGGTTGTCATGCTGCATTTTATTTTCGATCATATCCCACACTCCGTCTTGTCCCAATCCTGGTTTAACCGATTCTAACGCACTGATCAACGCCTTATTCAACAAATAGATTTGTTGTGGAAAATCAAGAATGACCGGAGAATAGACGGAATTAAGTTCTTCAAAATACCATCGAACCTCTTTTATTTCAGAGATATCGAGCTGCCAGCTGTCATCAAATTTACCATCTCCGTCGATATCGGCTTCTACTTTATCGAGCACACCGTCATTATCAGTATCCGTCCACAAATAATACATATCTTCCTTGTTGTCGTAGTCATAATCGACTTCCAACCATGTTTTGTTACTGTGTTTGATATGCAGCCGTCTTTCCGCAGGGTTGAAATAAAATGCGTTGGGGGCGGGGGGTTGCATCAATATCTGATATCGTTTGTTGTAAGGGCCGCAATCGGGGCCGCCAATTACGGGAAATTCAAATCCTTTTTCGGTGGATGGGGCAGCAATAATTCCCTCCCATCTCTCAATATCAGGTCGTTTACTATCCCAGGCTTTATTCAGATCATTTTCGTCCCATGTCATTAAAACCTTCGACCAGATTACATCGGAGAAGAAAGAGACTGCTTCGCTTCGTTTCAATACCGGTCGCGAGGGTATGTTCCTGATGACGATCACTTCGCTTTCTTTGTCACCAATCTGCAGGGTATTGCCCACTTCCCCGTGTGCTTTGGAACTCCAGGAGACGGCCGTATTCCCTATTTCCAAACCGGGTGCGTAGGCCGACAAAGAGACATCGAAATCTCGTGGAGAGGCAATAGTTGCATCGTTGTCTAAATCGAAACTCCACCGGATGGAATGTACCACATCTTCCTGTCCCGAAACGCGCAACACCTCCTCGGTAACGCCATCTCCATCGAGATCAAAGAATAGGAACGGATTTTCAAAGAAAGGAGTCCAGTATTTTTCACCGGGTTTAATATAAAATGCAAAGAAGGTTTCGTTTCCGCCGAAATGGGTGTGGTTTTGACACGGGTTTTGATAATAGTAATAATCGATATCATACCATAACAGATTATCATCTCCGTCGTCACGTCCCCACCAAACCCTTAAACCCTGGTCGGCGTTATAAAAGAACATAGACATACGGTCAACGTCCTGATCACCATCCATATCTTCATAATCCACTACGGCATCTACCTGACCATCGGCATTCCAGTCAGCCAAATAGAGATCGCTGTCCAGATCGGGTTCACCTCCTATCTCCAGATCACCGTCTTCATCAATGACCCGCACCAATATCGGCCGTTTACTTTCGTTATGACGGGGATCAATATCGATGAACCACACTTCTTCCGGTTTACCATCACCGTCATGATCTATATAATGCCGTTTTCCGTGTGTATCTGAAAGTACTTTTTGCACCATTTCCCGGTCGAGTCTTACCAAATCGCCGAAGACCCATTCAAAAGCCGATTGTTTTTTATCTTTCTCTGTCAAATTTGAAGCCTGAACATTCGTGAATAGTAAACATACAATAGAACCAATTAAAGCCGCTTTTCTCATATTCTTAAAAATTTGATATTTATTCAGATGTCTGAAAAGGAGATGCGGGCAACCCTTCCTTATTAAAGAGATTCGCATCTTCCGGATTATTACTCCATGCATAGCGGACAAAAACAGGAGTGATTACCTTATCACTATAAACCACCACCTGATTATTCTTATTTACATAAGCCTTTGCCCAGACATACCTTTGGTCTGCTCCCGCTATGGCGAATCCCTGAAGATAGCCGTATTTGTTTTTGACTATCAAACCCGAGCCTGCATAGTCAAAATTAAGAATGACCTTACTCCCTGTAATATCCATTGACTTATATACAGGGCCGGAATAAACGATGTCTTGCCCGTATGTTTTGTTCAATGCAATCAAGGCTAACCTTAAGCCGACATCCTGTTTGTTCTTCGGATGGATGTCATTTGCATCACCGATATCAATTGTTACCGCTTCGCCCGTATTCAGGAGAGAGAGTGCCTGATGCTGGGCATCTCTTAATTCCGCCCAGGAACTTTCTTCCGGTAATAAGTTCTCCGGTTTATAGCTGGCCAACTGTACCCAGTAAAACGGGAATTCATATCCCCACTGCTCCCGCCAGTCCTGAATTAAACAAGGGAATAAGGCGTAATAATCGCCGGACCGCCCTGCATGCGCATTATTCTCACCCTGATACCAGATTACTCCCTTAATCGGCATTTTGACAAAAGGATTGATCATGCCGTTATATAATACGGAAGGATACAGGTTCGGTTGAATTTCAGCAGGATCCGCCTTTGCTGTCTTGAGTTTTATTTTCATACTGTCCGGAAAGGTCTCGGGAGTGTAACTGTAATGATCTTTTAATTCACCCGGCAGCATTCCGAATGATTTTCCGCTAATCCAGGGTTCAATTTCGGTCCCTCCCCAGGATGCATTAATAATTCCGATAGGTATATTTGTTTCCTGATATAATTTACGGGCGAAGAAATAGGCGACTGCCGAGAAGTTCCCCACAGTCTCCGGGCTGCAGACCTCCCATTTTCCTTTTATTTCGGGGGCAGGTTCGAAAGCAACCTGCCTTCCCACGTTGAAAGACCTGATTTGCGGGTAATTCGCAGAAGCTGTTTCTTCTCCGGCATGATAGGATTGGGAGACTTTCCATACCATATTCGACTGTCCGCTGCAAAACCATAGGTCGCCGACAAGAATATCGGTAATATCCAGTATTTTATCGCCACATTGAATGTTCATCGAATAGGGTCCTCCGTAGGGCATCGGTTTTAATAAAACAGTCCATTCTCCGTTTTTATTTGTTTTTGTTTTGACAACCTGCCCGTTAAAATGAAGTTTAACCTCGTCGTTTTTATTTGCCCAACCCCATATTTTCACAACCTTGTCACGCTGAATGACCATATTATCCCCAAAAACAGGCGACAACCGAAATTCTGCATATAACTTCAACTGTATTATTAACAAGAAGAACAAGAGAAATGAAATTCTTTTCATAAAATCGAGATCTACTATTTTATTTTCTCGTCTCATACGTACAATATTTTATTACTTACGATTAGCCTACATTTAAATAGGCCATACGAATCGTGATGAGAAATTTAAACTGCTTTATCCTTTATTTCTTTTGCGTATTTTTGTATTTTTCGAATGGCTTCGGCAATTTGTTCCATATCGGTTTTAGAACCTAACAAGACCGTTTGTCCGAACCAAACAGCTATTTCAGTAGAGACCTTTGCGTTCTGAGGACATTGGATACGTTCCAGCCAGTTTTTCATGGTCTTTTCTCCATATATTTTTAAATAATGCCTGCTTTTGGCCAAAGCGGTTACACGCGGGGTTTTTTCCATTTGCCCGTATCCTGCACTGCATGGAATACCTTCAGCAGATAAGGCCTCTATAAAGCGCGCCCTGCCCATTCCCGAAAAATAATTACTGTCATACCGGCACATATACAAGTGATAAGCGCTGTTGGTAGTACCCGGATACAACTTGGCCGGAGCCATCCCGGGGATCTCGTTTAACATTTTATTCAAATAAGCAGCATTTTCACTCCTTTTCTTTGCTTGTTGTTCCAAGCGGGTCATTTGTGCATTTAATATGGCTGCCTGAAATTCTGTCATTCGCAAGTTACCTCCACGAACTCCTCCCGGAGCATACGCATTGTCTGATAACACAGCCCCTTGATGATGAAATCCGACACAAGCGTCCATGAATTGGCGGTTATTCGTGGTGATGGCTCCGCCTTGCCCGCAATTCAAGTTCTTGGATTCCTGAAAACTGAAAGCCCCTCCGATGCCGAAAGTTCCTACTTTTTTGCCTTTCCATTCTGCTAAATGGGCTTGGCACGCGTCTTCAATAACGGGCAAATTATTCCGGTCGCCTATCTCGAGGATCGCATCTAAGTTGGCCGGAGAACCGCCAATATGCACGGGCATAAGTGCTTTGGTTTCTTTGGTAATGGCTGCTTCCATCTTCTTCGGGTCTATCTGGAAACTTTCCGGGTCGATATCCACGATTATGGGCAGTGCGTTGTGCAATACAACGGCATTGTAAGTGGCTATGAAAGTATAAACCGGTAGGATTACCTCGTCTCCGGGACCGATATCCAATGCCCCCATCATGGTGAAAAGTGCAGATGTACCGCTGTTTACCGTCAAGCAGTGATCGGCTCCCAATAATTTCGCGTAATTCTTTTCAAAGTTGTCGGCGGCGTTATTTTTAACGCGCCTTCCCCACCCGCTGCCGTGTAAAGCACCTAACAGTGCTTTCTCCTCGGTAGTGTCGACAAATGGCCATCGCGGAAATCGTTTGGTAACCGTTTTTTCTCCGCCTAACAAGGCGGGTTTTGCATCCAAACCGCGCTTACCGGCCCAGATAGATCCCGGCCTGAGAACCATTCCTGTGCCAACAATGGATACGCTGCCTAAAAAGAGCCTCCTGCTTATCTTTTTCATTTTACTCAATTTTGTTGATTCGTCAAATAGAAAATGGCATGCTACGCCCTTATAATATCTCGCTATTCGCGAATAGTTTAACAACTTCCTTTTCCGGTAAGTCAAAAACTAAATAACGGCAATTTCCCACAAGAATGGTTGAATAATTATTGGAACCTTCATGGATTTTATTTTTTATTACATTCATGTCATATAAGGCAATATTCTTTTTTGATATCGGTATGCGAAGTAATTCTTTCCCATGGGTGTGCCATAATACAACCCATGTTTTATCTGCCCGGCGGAAAATAAAAGCACGAATTGCTTCGGAGTTTTTCGTCACTGGTTGCACTCTTTGATATGGAATGATTTCATATTTTCCATCCACATTTTTGAATAAGAAATGCTCCTGATTGCTGTTTCTTAACTCATGTTTCTGTTCATCAGTCATTAATCCTGCAATCCGCACCTCTTCCCACATCCTCATCACTCGCAAATTATCCTCCGTACGGGGATGATTTTTAAACTGATCCAATCTCCCAAACAGGCCGATTGGACAGTCCCACGCGGCTGCCCGACTGCAAATGTACGCATACATATCCGGTTGCATTCCAGTTGTTTTGTCGGAAGGAGCCAAATAATCATTCCATCCGAAATTCATGGATGAGAAACTTTCGTTCATGTATCTTGCTGCTTTTACCTGGTACATATCGGTTGCCTCCTTCACGTCCTGAGGTGTAAAAGTATCAAAAGCATTCCCTCTTGTAATGATATGCCAGCTGAAATGTGATTTTGTAGCTCCTTCGGAGAAAATAGGAGTAGGATTTAAGTTTTTATATACTTCCAATTGCGCTTTCGGGACGTTATACCAATAGGGAAAGTGAACATCTTCCGCTCCATCGAAATAGACAAATTTAAATCCCGCTTCACTGTAAATATCACTTACACGCCTGGCGACTTCCTGCTGAATACTTGTCCTTTGGTCGAATCGGATAAATTTAGGCCAGGTATCTATATCTAATAAACCAAATTTTAGTCCCTTGGCCGCTACCGCGATTTTAGTCCCGAGTTCCCCTCTTTTGCAACCTGTAAATTGATAAGGAGAGGAAGTCGTATAATTTTCGTATGCAATAATTTCATTACCGAGTTTTAACAACCTTCTTCCTGCCTCCAACGTACATTCATGGGGTGATTCTTCTACAATGATTATTGAATCATCCTTATTTACAGGAGCAGCTAATGTGAATATTTTCGTAAGATTCAATCTTGGATCGGGAACTGGTGTTACGTAAGGATCGTTCTTGCTGGCTTTATTATAATGTATATGAAATCCGGGAATGATGCCGGCCTCTTCTATCTTTTGTACAACCTGTTTTAAATCATGCATTTTATGGAGGTAGTGATTGTTCCAGGTAAAATGACCCATGCTGATAAATATATCTTCATAATATAATAACATTTGTCGAAAACCGCCTTTCTTAGCATAGGCTATATGTTCATCAACATTTTCCGGAGTTATTCCTTTGGGTTCATAATATGAATATTTATATTCATCGCGAAGACGGCTTTTGACACCTAAGGGAAGGTTATAATCTTCTTCTAAACGGGAAATGCAGGAAAGGAGCTTATTCGTGTTTGTTGCTATTAATGCGGCTCCCACACCTGTTAATTTAATATTGTTTTCCATTCCCGCATACATTACACAGGTATTGCCATTTATAACAGCATCGATTTTTGCATAAGGGTCGGTTGCCAATACATTTACGGAAACATCCTCATCCCACACAACATTCAGCCATTCCCCGAAATCAGAGCGCTTCTTGATCGGTAATTCCAAGAGAGTAAATTCATCTACCTCGGTTTTTCTTTTTTCAACACCTATTTTTCCGATTGTATATTCTAATTTTTCCAGAGTAAAACCAATATAATAATCGGTTATATTTAAATCAATCGTTGCTGTATATAAGAGTTCTTCGAATTGAACAATCAATTTATTTCCAACCTTTTTTACCCTGTCCGCATAATATTTACGTGGTTTAGCTGAATAGGTAAGCATTAATTCCGTAGCGTATGGTCTATATTCTGTAAGCGCAAATATGGATTTTCCCGTATGATCCAAATCGAGACATTCTTGTCCCGTATCTTTATGAATTAAACTTTTAGCCCTTCCATCATCATAAAGCATGAATCGCATATCTTTATTCTCTATGACAATCTCAGACTTTTCACTATTTAAAGCGAACACATTACTGCTACAGATTATATTAAAACCTAAAAATAGAGAAATAATGATCTTGTGTTTTTTTATATTCCTTACAATCATTGTTTTAATTGTTTTTTGTCCTATTTTATATCCACTGGAACATAGCATTACCCATCTTCTATCACCTGTTATTTTCCCTGATATGGTTTATAACCGTATCAAACGTCCCTAAGGGATAGTGGTTTGGCTGCCCGTACCAGAAAAAGGAGCCGTATCCTTCGTAGTCTTTTGCTTTTATATGAGGGTCGGTAGCCAGATAACTGGGTATATCGTTTGTATAGGCTGCTACGGATACTTTTTGATCAGGCCATAAATCCCTGATGGCAATTGCAAATTCGGTGGTCACCTCCCTTGAAAGTCCCACTAACTTCCAATCTCCGATATTTAACGTCTGTACATAGACCGGCATGTCCGTAGGAGGTGTTCCGTTTTCCTCGTAATGGGCCAACATGAGTTTTGCCCAACGGGCATCTCTCCGGGCAATACCATCGGCGGGATTTACTTCCGCATTTTTCAAATATTCTTCTATCTGCTCCCGGCTCCAGGGGGTAACCGGAATAGAGATCGTATCGAGATGGAAAGATATATCTCCTTCAATGGGAGACATGGGGCCGTTTAAAACCGATATCACCTTCTCAGCCAATTGTTCTCCCGTAGCACGAAAAGTAGTGTTGGGATTGATATCGCCGGCGCACCCTTGAAGGAATACACTGTGGTGGATGCCTGCAGTAGATTCTATAATACTTCTGGCATGTCCCGGAAAGTTAGCGCTCGCAATAAAACGGTTTACCTGGGGATCAGCCACAACCGGGTGGCATCCGGTTAAGAACAAGAGGGATTTTTCATTGTCTTTTTTAGAAAGGATTTGTACTACATCAACCAGGTTATCATACACTACGTTCTCTCCTCTCAGACTTCTGTTTCTCCCGATAGTAGTCGTATCACGGCTAAAGAACAAATCGCTTTTGACGGCATTGTCAATCGATTCTTCTATCGAACGAATGATTCCCGGACGGACCACATTATTCAAATATAAGGTATCGGGATGTTGATTTTGTTTCTCCCATGTTATCCAGCTTTGTGTTACAGGTGTAAAATGGGAATGAGAAGCATTGATCAGAACTGCTTCATGCGGGATACCCCTTTTCCGGTAAATTTCATCTTTTATACTTTGAATAAAAGAATAATCGAATCCGCACACATCCACTCCGACGATTACGGCAACCTTATCCCCTTTTTTAAACGATATGGCCCGTGCCGACAGGTTGCCTTCGGAATTATGTTTATTGGTATACAGTTTATTATCGAAAGCGGAGGCATACAGTTTATCGCCGGAATAAGCAATCCGGCGGATATCGATCGGGTAGGATTCGCCGTTGTTATAACCGATGCGAACCCAGCTCTCCTGAGGATATGGTAATTCACATTGATATAAGACGCTATCTTCACCCAGGGCGTACAATCTTCTGCCATCCGATGCCATCGATTGGATCATGCCGACATTCGCCACCACTTTCCACGTTATTTCATTTCCACCGGTCAACCCTTCGCACAAATCGCCTTGGGCGGTTGCCATATACAATTTCTCGCCGGAAGAGGTAAAGGATTTTACATCGCCTACCGATGATAATTTGTTCCATTCGATTTTCTCTCCGGCGGGTTGTGTCACATACAGATCACCTTCCTCGGTTATCCCGTAGAGTGAATTGCCATGGCCGGCAAGGAGTTTTACGGGAAGGTTAGATCCTACGATTTTTGCTTTTCCAACAGGTTGTCGATCAAATACAACCAACTCTCCTTGGGCATTAACGCCATAGAATTGTTCTCCTACTGCCGTGAAATTTAAAAGAAAATCCGTTGTCCCCTGCTCTTCCCAACCTAATGTGAAACGACCTTCGTAAGGGACGGCGAAACCGGCCAATGCTAAAGAGACCGTTTCACCCGTAGGCTCAATACTTACAACTGAGCTGCCGACTTTATAACTACTCTGACAAGAGTTTATAATAAGCAGCAAAGCCAAAAATGATAAATAATTCTTCATATGACTCGTATATTATTAAAAAATATTTTTTACCCCTGCTTCTGATGATCAATTAAAATCAATAGTGAACAGAGAGTTGAAGCTGCCCTGTTTTCCCTGTAAGATCGATCGTTTCATTTTCCACATCGAAAGCCTTGTGTTTTTCTCCGTTGATCTTCACTTTTTTAATTTTTTTATTCCCGGGAGTTCTTAATCTCAGCGATACCTCGGAAGCAGAACCGGCTTGATCGGGCATCGACAGAGTTACATGAACGGTTCCCTTGTCGATATCGGAACAGATCTGATAATCGATTTTACCGAAGAGGGTAGGTGCATTGGATACGTTGATCCGTTTTCCCTGCTCTAACCACGCCCGGGGTGTAAAGTACGCGAGTTGTAATTTGTCGGGGACCCCGTTCTCGGCATCTGTTTCCGTAATCAGCATTAACCTGAGCATAAGTAAAAACCAGGTATTGTTAAAACTGGAAGGGCTCAGGTAGAATGTCCTGTAATACTCATTGGGGAAAGGTCCCACTGTATCTCCCTCTCCTGAAATAAAAGTCCCGCGCGTCATTCCATGGGCCAATTTTGCATAGAATGAAAGAACAAGCCTGTCGGGGTCGTCCATCATGGCGGTAACCCGGCTCAAATTCAGTCCGTACACATTATCTACCCCGGGTGTTTTATATCCCGGCAGGCCATCTTCCTTATAACTTCCTACCGGCAACGGATAATAATTGAAACGCACCATCCCAAGTAAAAATGCACCGTAGTCTTTGAGGTATTGATAATATCCGGGCATTAAGCCCTGATCTAACAATCCTGAGGCCGCCACATACGGGAAACAAAGATTCCAGTAAGAGCCGTATTTCGTATCGGTAATATTAGAGTAGGGCAGGGGTTTTTCTTGCGTAAACAATTCGGTAGGGATAAATACGCTGCCATCGGGGAGGGCCGTCTTGCTGTTATTCACGCCTTCCGACAAACGAGTTTTAAGTTGCCCTGCAAGGAATAAAAATTTATCACCATTTTTAGTGTCGCCTAACGATGCCTTAAAAATGTAGGCCATATCGCGCATTCCCCGCCATGCCACTGCCTGGTGATGAAGATAGACCATTTTTTCGGCAATGTCTCCGCTAAAAGATTCCGCAGTTAGAACACTATTTCCCGAATTGTTTATTTGTGTTTCAAAATCACTCAGAAAATCGATAAACCTTGCTTTATTTTCGGATATAAAAGCAGTGTCGCGGGACATATAAAAATATTGTGAGGCATGTGAAAGGAGTTCCCCCATTTCCCATGTCCGGTAGCGTCTGAATGGACGGGAAAGTAAAATCTCATGGATGGCTTTTTGCCGTTGGATAAAACCGTACTCACCCAGCACTCTTGCGGCATCATTCCCCTCCGGTTGATACCAGGTCTGATATATATTACCGATACTGTAGAGATAACCCATATAGAGGTTCTGAATAAGCAGATTTTTCCGGGCGTTGTTTACCTGTTCTTCCGGAATATCGAACGTTGCTCCTTTTGCCAGCTCTCCATCCCAGTAATCTTTCAATTCTTTCTTTTCTGCATTGTACAAAGCTGCGGTTATTTCCGTTTGCGTACAATTCGCAGGATGTAACAATCTGGCGATATATAACTCGGTGTCTCCTTTACTCAAATCCAGATCGTACACAACACGGTTGCTTTCTATTAATCTTCCCCCCGGTGAAATGATCGCCCGTATCTCGTTATTCGACTTAATGATATTATTTTCCAGTGCCAACAAGTTATTATCCGAGAAATGAAAGGTCACCTTCACAGAATTGATATCGGATTCTCCTTTAGACACTTTCAGTTTTATAAAACTGACCAGTTCAGTGGTCGCAAACAGGTAATCGGAAAAAGACTCCTGAAAGTATTTCACTCCGTCCACATCCCTGTATTGATTCTGGAGTACCGGGTAATATCCGTCTTCGAGGGACTCCTGTGCAAGACGTGCTTCGGCAAATCCATACCGTTCATTCCCTGAGGCGCCTACAAAAATGGTGATTTTATCGCCGGAATGGACTTGCGAGACAATCTGGCTTCCATCACCTACGTGCAAGGCTGCGGGCCCAAATCCGGAAGGATTGAGCGGCCTGCCGAACGGGATATAATAAACCCCCGACTCAGTAACAGCCGTTCCCATTAATTTCAATGGAGCCAGATAATCTTTGATATTCTCATAGGTAGGCCCTTCGGGCAAAGCCAATACTTGTTCCCCCCATACATCCATTTTTGAGTTCAGCGCTGCATTCACCCGTTGCTCATACCCTTCAAAGTGTTTTTTCTTCCCCTCAAACTGTTTGTTTTCCGGAGGCGTTCCTTCCCACTTATCGAAGAGAAGCTCATGCGCAAGATCATAAGCGACCGGATCATAAAGATTATACCCCTGCACGTCGTCGGCATTCTGTGCAGCCCTGGCTACGGAGCCGTATACCGTTGCCGGTTCCCCCTTAAATAATTTCAGATAATAGGTTTCTCCTTTTTCAAGATAAATATCATTCGGGAAAATAATTCTTTGTCTGCCTTTCTCCTTTCCCGATACGCTTCCTATGGCGATTACCTTTCCGTAAAGCCCTTCCTGTATGATGTGCGCTCCTACTGATCCGCTCAATTCTTCGTGAATCCATATATACACTTCTTTTAATCTTGAGCATTGCGCCACAAAACTTGTTACAGGTATATTGGCGACTTCATTAAAACCGGCAAATGCGACACTGGGATTTGCAGGGGCATGAAGGACCCTTATACCGGTACATTGATCCGGTACCACTGATGGTGGTTCCTGATCCCTATTTCCTGCATGCAGGTAATTGATCCCTTGCACCCACAACAGGAAGAACAGTATTTGAGATATTCGTTTCATTTAATTTTTTACCAGATTCACTTCGCTTATATTCTTAGTTTCCGTTTTATCGATTGTATAAGTAATGGCGGTGGGAGCAATCCCGGTATATATTCCGTTCATAAAAACACAATTGGCTATCGGTGATTCCACCAAGATGAGGGACTTACCATCACCCATAAGATTCATCGCATAAATATGATGAATCCTCTCCTGCGCTGAAGGTTGTCCATATCCCTTGCCTCCAACCAGTAAAGTATAAGGGCTTCCCCCGTAAGGAGCGGGAGTGTCCGGTCTTGCTTTTGTTATGATTCCATTGATATATACATGATGGATGCTTGCATTATCGCTTGCCCGGATAGCTACTCCCGTATAATTTGTCTGGCAATTGGTGATAAATATCTGTTCCGTATCATCTTCCGGTCCATTCCATTGGGTAGAAGTAATCTGATAGGAGTTTACATCGCCATGGGTATGATAAAAAGGAGCTACATCAAGACTGGAAAGCGCGATTAAATCATCTCCGTTGATACCAGTGATATTATGTATGCTGAAATATTTACAGCCATGTCTCAAGTTAATTCCGTCTTTGTTATACACTTTCTTCTGAATCCCATTGATAGAGATGGTTTCAGGATTTTTAAACCGGATATCGGATATCCCGGCATTCCGGGTTCTTTCAAAACTGATTGCCCATGCATGGGAATTTTCTATCGTTATATTTTTTAAATGGATCCCATCTACATAAGCGATCTGAATCAGATTATTCCGCCAGTCTCCCGTTTGTTTTATCCCGTTCTTTCCCGCATCACTTCCATAACTTACCCGCCGGTTTTTTTCATTCTCAGGCGCCAGGGTTAAAGTTCTGTATGCATCACCCGTCGAACGGGGATTGTCGGCTCCCTTTAACAGTACATCTCCCTCTCCTATAATATTTATATTATAACTCCATTCCGGATGCGTAATTCCTATGCCCACGTTGTCGCTTCTGAACATATTGTCCCGGCATGAGTCGGACAATTGAACGGTACAATTGTCAAGGATGACCGTCATATTACCGGGTAATAATATCGCCCTGTCTATTATCCAGCTATTGGAACCATTGGAATTTCCCTTTGGTATTACTATTTTACGAGTAGTTCCCCGGGCGGCATTGACAGCAGCCTGTATGCGTTCCGTATCACTACCTGTAAAATCGTTGGGAGTAATCGTCCGGTTGGAATGCGCATTCGCCGATAAACTATACGCGATAATAAGTAGTAAAGAAAAGTATTTCATTTTTCAGTTCCTTTGCAGGTGTGAGAACAATTTTGACTACGTCGATTACTTCGTAATTCATGCCCGTTTCATAGGTAGTATAATTATTTGTTTTTTAAACGTATAGCATTTGCTACTTGCTCAATCGCCTCGGAATGTTTTTCGAAACAGGGAGCTAATGTGGGCCTCCATATTGTTTGCATAAAACCTTTGAGCCTGTCGGCATTGATTACCTGCGAACAATATTCAACTGTTTTTTCAAAATTGATATTATTCGAATGGTTACTCCCCGTTGGAACCTGATCAAAACCATGGGCTTCTAATTGGTCGTACAGCTTTACATACTTTTCATGCAGAGGATTATCAAAATTCTCAAATTGAGATGCATAATACCAATTACTTTGCAGGACAGATTTCGGCATTTTTTCAAAAAAGAGGTCCGGATGATCCCATGCATAATCAGACCAAATCCATGACCTGGCATTCTGTTTTTCTACCAGATCCACTAAGTAATAAAAATCATACCACCACAGGTCACCCTGACGGACAACCACATTCTGATGATTTTGTTGGTGGCCTGCCGTTTCTTCATCCATGCCTAAATGAAAAAAACGGGGAGCATCAAACAGGCTGCATACTTCTTCAATTAAGTTTTTGCATACGGTATAATATTTCTCTGAAGAAATCATCCGTTGATAAGGGCCTAACCAGGCTTTGTGGCCTGTTGAAAAGTTCAGTTTGGGAATAGGTTCCAAACCCATCTCCCGGATTTTTTTCAACTCTTTTTTTAGTTCGGAGACGGACCAGGCACCTTCCACGGCGATCTCCGGGTGGCTGTCGTACTTCACTCCGTCTCCGAGGTCAATGATCACCATATTCATTCCGGCACCTACCATTTTGACTAATAACTGATCCCAAATGTTTTTGTCGAAAGTGAGGTTCGGGTGATACTTGTGGGCCCACAGATAGGCTTCCCGACAATCGTTGCCGGTAAAAACAGTGTCCTGATAGGGTGGAGGAGTATGATCTTCCCACATATTATAGCTCAAATGGAGTAGATTGGCCCATATCAACTCACTATTGTTATTGTTGTTTTTTGTCCCCTTTTGGGCAAAGATCTGCCCGGGTATCGCTGCTACCATTCCGGCAGCGGCTACCTGTTTAATAAATTCTCTTCGATTTGTCATTTGATTCAAATTGTTTTAAAACCGGTGATTGAACTGTTTGTCAATTAATTGATAGATCTCAGTTCTTACCTCTTGAGGAAAGTCATGGCCTGCATCGGGATAAAATACCTTCAGGTTTTCTTTTACTCCGAGGGATTCATACGCGGCAGAAGCTTTCCGGATACCTACTCTCACCCCTTCCACATCAAAATTCGTATCTTCTATCGGCGAGTTCGATATAAAAAGACGGGGTGCAATGAACGCGATTATTTCGTGGAAATTGAAGGGGATTTTGTTTTGGTCTAACTGATATTTAGTCCTGAACAGGGGCATGTATTTGTCTTGCGCCCAAGGACCCAGTTTCCCTCCATAGTTTGCGGAAGAGGGGCCGATGTCATAATATTCGAATTGTGTCCACCCGCAGCTGGAAACAATCACTTTCAACCGGGTATCAAAAGCTGCCGCAAACAGCGCATTATGTCCCCCCAAAGAATGGCCGATGACCCCTATCCGGTCGGGATCGACCTGATCAAGGCCTTGCAATAAGTCCACACAGCGGATATGATTAAATATCCCCTTCATCGTTCCCGATTCATACCGGTCGTTTTCAAAATCGTAATTTCTCAGATCGCCAAAACCCGGATAGTCGGGTGCGATGACTGCATATCCTCTTTCGGCCAATTCTTTTGCAATCGCCCTGTTTTCCAAACTTCCCTGCCCGTCAACTATTCCTTTACCCAGCGCTCCTGTTGAATGCAGTACAAGCATAGCCGGATGCTTACCCGATCGGTGACTTATGGGTAAGTATAGATAAGCGGGAAGATCTTCATTCTCCGCTACAGTAAAACTGATGGTATAGCGGATATAACCTGCTGTTTTCAAACTGTCTTTATACTGTATATTCATGGGAGGCAGATCCGTGAGATCCGGTAGGGGTCCCATCGCCGCTTCCATGCTATCCCGTAAGTGATACTCATTACTCTTCCCTGAGATAGTATGTATTCCTGCCGACAATAGTATAAGTCCTGAGACGAATAGTTTTTTTAGCATAATTTTCTCATCAGTGTATATTATTCTGCGCTATATAATCGACCGATTTTTTCACATCCCCACATTGATATAAAATATCTTTTGCCTGTTCATAGTCCTTCAGATCGCTCAACAGCATAATCATCTTGACCGACCGGTCCACTACTTTATCGTTGATGAGTCGGACATTTACCATACGATTGTCTTCTACTTTTCCCAAACGAATCAGTACGGTGGTACTGATCATGTCGAACAGCATTTTTTGTGCAGTTCCACATTTTAGCGATGTGTTGCCGGTAACGAGTTCAGGCCCCAGGATCACTTCAACCGGATAGTCAGCCAAAGCGGCAACAGGAGAGCCGGGATTGTTGACAATACATCCGCAGGGAATACCCTCTTCCCTGCATTTTCGTAATCCTGCCAATACAAAAGGGGTGTCGCCGGCAGATGAAATGCCGACCACTATGTCCTTATGGGAGACATTGTACGCTTGCATTTGCCTTACTGCATCCTCCTCATCATCTTCTTTTTCCTCCAAAACCTCAAGTAACCTCTCTTCTCCACCGGCCAGAATGCAATTGATAATCCCTTTCTCAATCCCATATGTATTGGGTAATTCAACTTTGTCCAAAACCGAAAGGCGTCCGTCGTTACCTGCTCCCATGTAAAACATCCTTCCTCCTTTTTCAAGTACATCCTCAATTGCTGAAATCAATCTTGAGATCTCGGGCAATGCTTCTTTGATTACCAACGCTACTTTTTTATTTTCGTTATTAATGTTCTTTATCAGTTCATCTACCGACATTTTTTCTAAATGCCGGTATATTGACGGTTGTTCGGTGATCTTCTCCATATGAAAAATATAATTAATTGATTATTTTGTATTTATATAAGACAAAGCTATTTTCTTTGGGTAACTGAACGGAGGAATACGCCATAGACTTTTACTCCGCTCAAATCAACATCCAACACTTGATACCCTTTTTTCCCTTTACCGGATATTACCTTACGGTTTTTATCTTTTGTTTTGCATATGACACATTTCCATTGAGAAACGGGATTTGTTATCCCTTTTGAAGTACGCCATATATTTTTATATCGTGTAAATCGACATCCAGTAAATGATGTCCCTCTTTTCCTCTCTTTAACGTTACTACCCGTTTTTCGTCCTTTAATTCGGGACTTAACAAGACGTATTGTTCACCGGCTAATGCACTCCTCCTGATCTCGTAAGAAAGGATATTGTCCGTTATCGGAGAATCGATATCCTGAAGGATTGCATTTCCACCATGATCTTTCATATGAGGATGTGGGATAGCTTCCATTACCCTATTTAGAAAATGTATAGTAAATTCCCCGTCATAGAGCCGGATCCTTGCTGCCCAACGTTCATCACCGCCTGTCTGCCTTATTACGGGGGAGAATTTTCCCGACTGTATCGGTCCGGCCAAAGGATCGGAGTTCAGCGCCGAATCGATGACGGTGATCCTTTTGCTGTAAGCGCTTATTAATTGATCCGATAAAGGGGTTGTCCGTTTATTGCCTTTTTCATTATGAGTGCCAAACGGAAGGGCTAACCATGCTTTCCCCCCTGAAGCCAGATAGATTGAAACGGCTTTGAACTGGGCGTCGGAAACACAAGCTACGCCATCGAGCACCAAAGGTGTTTTATCGTGTAGTAGAGACGATGCGTCGGCCAGTTCATTCGCCCTTACAAACCGATATCCTACATTGTGCTTCACTAATAAACCCGACCATGCTTTTAACCGATCCCAATGCTCTTTCCCCTCTTCGTCGCGCCAACCATTATCCCTGCAGTAATTGTTGCTCACAAGCCGGACTTCCACCAGGTCTTCACCTTTCCTATAATCGAGATTGCTGTGGTCTACCTCCCAATTGTTCCACTCATGGATCACCTCCTCCATTTCACGGGCATCGGCAGGATCCTCTATTAAACGTTGATTGAGGGTACTGCTCCAATTGGCAACACCCCAGAACCGGCTTAACGCCCAACCCAAATAGCCTCCCTTTTCATAGATGGTATAACTCACCGCGATAGCCGGAGAATCTCCTCTTTGCTTTGCAATATCTTTCTGATGTAGTGCTTCTGCATCCATGCGTACCCAATCAGTCGATCTGATATTTGTTCCTACATTCTCGAGCATAAAAAAGTCCAAATAGGGAGCCATTCTCTCCAGATTAAGGGAGATGGAGTTAAGTACGATGGGCCCGGTGCTGGAACAGCAGGACATCAGGGGCATATGGCCTACCGTTGTTTTCACTAATTTGACATGATCGACGACTCCATCTACTTTCATGCGGATAAAATCCCTGAAAGCAGGATTCTCATAATTCCCCCAGTATAACATCGGTTTTGAAGTATCCCCCCAAAAGTTCTTATCGCCGAAAGGCGGAATTTCTCTGTTATAATCACGCCTGAACCGCTCCCTGCAATATTTACATCCGCAAGCTGCAAGGCCGACATAATCGCACATATCATCTACCTGGATCGCATCCATTGGCACTTCCTTCAATAACCGTTTCAGGTATTTTGTATGCATATCCAGGAATCCCGGATTGTTATGACAGAAAGCTTCCATCTGATACTGAAGTGAATAACCCCTGCTTCCGTCGTGGATATCGACCTCACATATATCCTGGAAAAGATGTCCTTCATACTGGGCATGCCTGGCAGCGATGGGGTCATGAAACAGCAGTACATGATGACGATGACTCCGGTGTAGTTTGTGAAATTCATCTTCATTACGTGGTCTCTGTACGTGGTTACATGAATAGTGGTCCATAAATTTGATCCCATACTGATGCAATTCCTCACAAACATTCGCCATATACCCATGCAACTGACCAAAATAGTTGGAAAAATCGAATCGAATATGAAATCCGAAATTGATGGCCATATCAATCTGGGCTTTCGCAAAAGCTTCGGCCCGTCTTTTGATCTCATCTTTGATGCTCTTCTGAGACCATTGTAAATCTGCTATCGTGACCCACCAACTGGCGGACCTTCTTGGAATAAATGGAATATCGGCAGGAGTGGAGACAACTTTTGATACATCGGGCATAGGAATTCTTTTTGCCGGCGACACTTTAGTAGTATCTGCCAGCATGGTGCCTCCCACGCTTAATCCTACGCCGGAAACCAGTGTTTGTTTAATAAAGGTTCGCCTGTTACTCATCTGTCCCTCATTGTTTGTAAAACTTTCTCCTAATAGATAAGGGGCTGTGGATCCTACCCTTTTTGAAGCACGCCATAGACTTTTATTCCGCTCAAATCGATATTCAACACCTGATGCCCTTTTTTTCCTTTACCGGATATTACCTTACGGTTTTTATCTTTTAATTCGGGACTTTTCAACAGGTATGGATGATCGGGCAAAGCATTTATGCGAATTTCATAAGAGAGTTGATTGTTTGTGATCGAAGAATCAATATCCTGAATAATTGCAATTCCTCCATTATCCTTTATTTGAGGATGTGGAATAGCTTTCATGGCTGTGTTCATAAAATGCATAGTGAATTCTCCGTCGTAGAACCTGATCCTGGCTGTCCAACGTTCATCGCCGCCTGTCTGCCTTATTACGGGAGAGAATTTTCCCGACTGTATCAGTCCGGCCAAAGGATCTGAATGCAGGGCCGAATCGATGACGGTGATCCTTTCGCCATAAGCGCGTATTAATTGATCCGATAAAGGAGCTGCCCGCTTAAAACCTTTCTCGTCATGGGTACCAAACGGAAGAGCAAACCACGCTTTTCCTCCTGAGGCCAAATAACTTGAAATCGCTTTGAACTGGGTGTCGGAAACAGCAGCCACACCATCCAGTATAAGCGGTGTGGCCTCCCGTTTTAATGCCGCCGCGTCGGCTAATTCGCCGGTTCTCAAGAACCTGTATCCCACATTGTGCTTCACTAATAAACCCGACCATGTTTTCAACCTCTCCCAATGCTCTTTCCCATTTTCATCGCGCCATCCGTTGTCCCGGCAGTAACTGTTGCTCACCAGGCGTACTTCCACCAGATCTTCCCCTTGCCTGTAATCGAGATTGCTGTGGGCTACTTCCCAATTGTTCCATTCATGAATTACTTCTTCCATTTCCCGGGCATCAGCGGGATCCTCTTCAAGTCGATTGTGGTGAGTACTGCTCCAATTTGCTGCGCCCCAGAACCGGCTTAACGCCCAGCCCAAATATCCGCCTTTTTCATAGATGGTATAACTTAATGCGATGGCCGGAGAATCGCCCCTTTGTTTTGCGATATCTTTTTGATGTAATGCTTCCGCGTCTTTTGGTACCCAATTGATCGAATTGACATTCATTCCTACATTCTCCAGCATGAAAAAATCGAGGTAGGGAGATATTTTCTCCAGGTTGAGCGATATTGAGTTGAGAATAATCGGACCCGTACTCGAACAACATGTCATCAATGGTTTATCTCCAACTAAAGACTTCAGCAACTTCACATGATCCACGATTCCATCGTTCTTCATACGGATAAAGTCTCTGAAGGCAGGATTCTCATAATTACCCCAGTATAACATCGGTTTGGAGGTGTCTCCCCAAAAGCTCTTATCGTCGAAAGACGGGATTTCTCTATCGTAATCTCGCCTGAACCGTTCCCGGCAATATTGACATCCGCATGCGGCAAGACCCACATAATCGCACATGTCGTCAATTTCAAAGGCGTCAATAGGCACTTCCCTCAGCAACCGTTTCAGATATTTTGCATGCATATCCAAAAAGTTGGGATTGTTATGACAAAAAGCCTCCATCTGGTACTGCGCGGCATATCCCCTGCTTCCGTCCCGGATATCGACTTCGCAAATATCCTGGAACTTATACCCCTCATATTGTGCATGCCGGGCCGCGACCGGATCATGGAACAGCAATACTGAATGACGGGTCATTCTATGCATCTTGTGAAATTCGCTTTCATTTTTTGGCCTATTCACATGATTGCATGAGTAGTGATCCATATATTTGATTCCATACTGATGCAATTCCTCACAAACGTTCGCCATATAACCATGTAACTGGTTAAAATAGTTGGAGAAATCAAATCGACAATGAAATCCGAAATTGATGGCCATGTCTATTCTGGCTTGCGCGAAAGCTTCTGCCCGTCTTTTGACCTTATCCCTGATGCTCTTTTGTGACCATTGTAAATCCTCTATCGTAGCCCACCAACTGGCGGTCCTTCTTGGGATAAATGGAATATCGGGAGGGGTTGAAACAACTTTTGATACATCGGACATAGGGATTCTTTTTCCCGGCGACACTTTAGTCGGAGTGTCTGCCAGCATGGGGCCTCCCACGCTTAATCCTACGCCGGAAACCAGTGTTTGTTTAATAAATGTTCGCCTGCTGCTCATTTATTTTTTGTTTTGTGTGTGAGCCATTTCCATTGAAAAATGGGATTTGTTATCATTATTCTATCTTAGCACAAAGTAGTGCTATCCCTTTTGAAGTGCGCCATAGATTTTTATTCCGCTCAAATCGATATCCAACACCTGATGCCCTTTTTTCCCTTTACCGGATATTACCTTACGGTTTTTATCTTTTAATTCGGGACTTTTCAACAGGTATGGATGATCGGGCAAAGCATTTATGCGAATTTCATAAGAGAGTTGATTGTTTGTGATCGAAGAATCGATGTCCTGAATAATGGGTACACCTCCATTGTCCTCTATATCCTGATGCGGAACAGGTTTCATGGCTGTGTTCATAAAATGCATAGTGAATTCTCCGTCGTAGAACCTGATTCTAGCCGCCCAGCGTTCATCGCCGCCTGTCTGCCTGATTATGGGAGAGAATTTTCCCGACTGTATCAGTCCGGCCAAAGGATCTGAGTTCAGAGCCGAATCGATGACGGTGATCCTTTTGCTGTACGCTCTTGTTAATTGATCGGATAAAGGGGTTGCCCGTTTATTGCCTTTTTCATCGAAGGTCCCAAACGGAAGGGCTAACCACGCTTTCCCCCCTGAAGCCAGATAGATTGAAACGGCTTTGAACTGGGCGTCGGAAA
>NZ_CALNAT010000227.1 GCF_937873925.1 uncultured Proteiniphilum sp.
AAATTGCCATCGGAATCAAAACTGATTCCACGCGGTTGGTTAAATTGGGCAATCGGCAAAGGACCGTCACGATGTGCACCATTGGTAGCGCCGGAAAGTTTTTGAAACGAAGCAAGGCGAACACCATCACTGCCGACTGTACTATCGGTAACATCCACTTTACATATACTATTGGAAACATCTCCTGCTCCGCTTGAATATGCGATCCACAACTCATTTTTATTGATCGGATGCATAGCTAATCCATAGGCAATTCCACTAGGGGTCATTCCTACAATGGTAGCCTTCCATGTTGTCGGATCTATCCGCACTAATTGTCCATCATTGTAGCGGGTATAATAGTTTCCGTCGGCTTCGCTCAAAAGACAGTGGTAATGTATATTACCGGGTAAATCATACTCCTTATTGGTAGCAGTATTTAAACCTCGATCCCATTCTTTAATAAAATAAAGCTTTGGAATCCAACCCGTTCTGGGATCCATAAAGCAAAAACGGTCACGCTCAGCTTCCGAACCCGTTTGTAATATATTTGTGAGAGGATTGGCGATAGGAGGACAACGATGGTTGTAGCCCTGCGCACCGGTAGCAACGACCGTGGCGCTATTTTCAGCCACATTTAACCTTAACAGATTGTCATTAGCTAAGGATACGAAAATATTGAAATCTTTATCAATTCCAATATAAACAGGAGTCAATTGAATCTTATCTAATCCCACACTATAGTCAGGATTCTCTCCGGCATCATTTCCATTACCCGCAACGGTGGTAACAGAAGCTGCAACTTTGTAGAGGAAATGATCGGAATATTCTTTCCGCTGATCTCCCACCTCCACACTCAAAATACAGGTATCACCCGGGAGACGGGGTACCAATGCAAGTATACGCGTTCCGATGGAACCAATCACCGCAGCTTCCTTTGCATTGAAGAAAACTTTAATTTTGGAAGGATCCGTTCCGAAATTATCTCCATCCAATAATACCATCTCAGAGATCCGCCCTGAATCCGGCATAAATGATGTAAGCACCATCGGCTTATTCGGATCGTGCGCCTTACCACCGGTTTCTTCTTCTCCTTTACAGGAACTAAGAAAAAACAATGCCACAACCATACAGAATAGGAACGCAATATTCATATCTTTTTTCAAGTTTAACCCTGAAAAAAAATGAATAATTGGCTCAACATGTGTCGAAACATAATTTTGATTGTTTTTCATATTTAATCTATTTAGAAATAAATTTTTTTATTAATATTCTATTGTATATTTACTTTTTTATTCTCACTGAACAACCAAACAAACCCAATCAGGATGACAACAGCCATCACAAAGGGTACGGTCCATACAGAAACCCAGTTGTATGTACCCTGCACAGTAGTATGCTGATGCACTACGTTTCCGGCAACCAACGTCCCCAGATATTTACCTACTCCGTAGGTGGCAAAAGCAATCAGTCCCTGCGCCGAATTCCGTAATGACGAAGGCGCTTTTTCATCTACAAACAGTTGTCCCGAAACAAAGAAGAAAGTAAAACAGAATCCATGGAGCGGTAATACGGCATAGATGAATCCGGTCTGCCCCGTATGCGCTCCCAGTGCAAAGAATCCGTACATCAGCACCCAGGCCGTAATAGCGGCTACAATACTTCCTTTGTAACGCAACTTAAGGAACATCAGGGGAAAAGCAAAAAGGAAGATCACTTCGGCAACCTGCCCCATGCTCATGGCTGCAGCAGCGTTATTGATCCCTACATTGACGATGAAAAGGTTGGTAAAAGAATCATAGAAAGCAAGCGGAATACAGGTTAGTGCCGAGAACACCAGCAGTACCAAAAACGATTTCTCTTTGGTTAGTTTAAAGGCATCGAATCCGAGTATTTGCCCAACAGTCAGCTTATCTGCACGCTTTTCAGGCGCTTTGTAGGGAAGTAAAAAAGCGTATAACCCGGCGAGGAAAGAAATACCGGCAGCGATTACAAAAGGGGTTGCCAGTGGCTCTAAATTCATTGAACTGATCAACAAACCGGCAATAATCCACCCGAACGAGCCGAATAACCGGATGCGTGAGAATTCTTTCGACGGCTCAGGCAGGTTGTCAAAAGAGATAGAGTTGCATAACGACATGGTCGGCATAAAACAAATCGTATACAGCAACAATACAGGAAAGAATAATGAAAACTGAGTAATTCGCGTCAACCAGAATAATAATACCGCCCCCATAATATTTAAAAACGCTAATACCCTGTTGGCTGAGAAGAACCGGTCGGCTATCATGCCTACGATCACAGGAGATATAATGGCTGCTATGGCTGCCGTACTATATGCCAACCCGATTTGAACCCCTGTAAAATGGAGTGTTTGTCCCAGATAAGTACCCATGGTTACATACCATGATCCCTGAATAAAAAACTGAAAGAACATCATCAGGGATAGTTGTGTTTTTTTGTTTTTGTTTCCCATTATTTAATCTTTATACATTCATTTGTTTATTATAAATTTAAAACCTCCTCTTACACCGGACCATTGATAAAAAACAAAAAATATTCCCTAACAGCACATTAGCATAGCGATGGCTGTTAGGGAATATTTTTCGTACACGGCATAAAGGGGTGCGACAAATATTAATAAAAAAATTATCGTCGAAAAGGAACGAAAAAAAAGCGGGGAATAAATGTTTTGATTTACAGAAAAGTAGTCTGATAAAGAGCTTGTTATCAGCCGGAAAAGAGTCAGATAAGAGAGAATACCCCCCCCCCCATTAACTTTAGTTAACAAAAGAGAGGCATTGAATTTACCCCTGTTTGTTTTCATACGATTAAAACTATTTATTTTCAAAAGTTATCATATAGAACATTTGTATTAAGCTAGATGAGCAGCAAAAATAGACTTCTATTTACAAAGAAAATAAAAAAAAATTAAATAATAAACATATATAGAAGCAAATTATAAAAAAGAATAATCCATATAAAAAGTATCCATAAATGTTATGTACATTAAAAAATTACCATTCGTAATGCTTATTCTATTTCAATCATCACCACCGCTTTAGCGGGTAAAACAACCGAAAGGGCATTGCCTCCCGAAAGGGTTGCCCCTTTAAAATCCTTTACAATTATATTGGAAGGTTGCTCAAAACTGTTGTAATCATTGATCTTATCGGAGGTAAGTACTTTCCCCGTCACCTTTCGCGCCGATATACCCCGTAATTGTGTCCCGATGTGCTGTTCGTTCGAGAGATCGGCATTCACCAACGTGATATGTATCTTTCCGGTTGCGTCTTTCGATGCCGAAACGCTTACCGCATCGATCTCCTCATTACCGTGCCGGTATTTGTTGCCCGTAAAAGAAAGCGGCAGCAGAGTTGCATCTTGATGCACTTTATAGAGATAAAACACCCAGTAGGTAGGTGTGAGCACCATTTTTTCATTATCGGTAAGTATTACAGATTGTAATACGTTGACTGTTTGGGCAAGATTTGCCATCTTCACCCGGTCGCTATGGTTATTGAAGATGTTCAGGTTGATACCTGCCACAATAGCATCGCGCAGGGTATTTTGCTGGTGCAGGAATCCGGGATTGGTCCCCGGCTCCACGTTGTACCACGTTCCCCATTCGTCGATGATCAAACCTATCCGTTTATGCGGGTCGTGGCGGTCCATGAGGGTAGTATGCCGGGTGATCAGTTCATTCATGAACAGCGTTTTCCGGATGGTGGTAAAGTACTCCGCTTCATCGAAATCTATGGCTGAGCCTTTATCGCCCCAGTTCCGGGGTACTGTATAGTAATGCAGCGACAGGCCGTTCATATGCCCCCCGGCTTTTCTCATCAACGTTTCCGTCCAATTGTAATCATCCACATTGGCACCGCAGGCAATCTTATACAGGTGGTTATCTCCGTAATTGCGACAAAAGGTGGCATACTGCCGATACAGGTCGGAATAGAAATCGGGCGTCATATTACCGCCACATCCCCAGCTTTCGTTACCCACTCCCCAGAATTTCACTTTCCATGGTTCTTCCCGCCCGTTTTGCCGGCGGAGGTTGGCCATGGGACTCTCTCCGTCGAAAGTAATGTATTCTATCCATTTGGACATCTCCTCCACGGTACCGCTACCCACGTTACCGCTTATATAGGGCTCGGCATCAATCTGTTCGCAAAGGTCGAGAAATTCATGAGTACCGAAACTGTTGTCTTCTACCACCCCGCCCCAGTGGGTATTGATCATTTTGGGCCGCTGGTCACGCGGACCGATACCGTCCATCCAATGGTATTCATCGGCGAAGCAACCGCCCGGCCACCGTAGGTTGGGTATACGTATATCTTTCAGCGCCTCCGTTACATCGTTGCGGATGCCCCTGGTATTGGGTATGGATGAGTCTTCCCCCACCCAGTATCCGCCGTAAATACAACGTCCCAGGTGTTCGGAAAAATGTCCGTAGATATGCCGGCTGATGGTACCTTTTTCCTGATCGGCATCAATGATCAGTTTATTTTGAGCCGCGATGGGTACACTGCTAATAATAAGCATTACCAGTAAAATAGTTATCGACAGATATTTCTTTTGCATACAATTATTTTTTGACAATGAGGTTGTTTTCTATCTCCCCGGCGACGGGAAATCTGCATTTATCTGCTCAAAAATACTCAAATCCCATTTATCGAACCATGTAAGGAGAGGTAATCCATTCTCGAAGAGCACAGGCAACCATACATATCTGCCGTCAATGGGATTTTGAGGTCTCCATCGGTCTGCCATGAATATAAAAGCGTTCCGCTTTCCCTGTACGGGAAGAATGAATGTACTTTGTGAATGAAATGTAAGTTCCGCATCGTCTCCTCTACATGGATTCGGGTGCAGTGTCCATGGCCCCATAATATGGCCGGCTGTGAGCAAACGGGCGGCATTGGGATCCCATCCCGTGCAACCGGAAGTGATCATAAAATAACGTCCCTCATTTTTGAAGATAGCCGGTGCTTCGTTATGCCCTCCCGGCTCGACTCGGATATATCTCCCGGTGTAGTCCAGATAATCGTCCTTTAATTCGGCTATATGCAGGGTGAGATTGTCTTCAGACGAATAGATATGATACGCCTTGTTATCGTCATCCACAAACAAAGTCATATCGCGGGACATTTGTCCGCCCTCGAAATCGCGACGTACGAACAGGCCGTCTTTTATGGCTGCCATCCATTGGGGTGTCCACCATTTTTCAAAATCGGTTGATTTTACGGGTGAATCCCGCTGCTCTTCTGTCATATTCATGGGCCATTTTCCGGCATTTACCCTGCCGTTTTTTACAAGTTTGTAAGGACCCGTTATCCGGTCGCCGACTGCTACTGCTACATGAGCGGCCTCATAACCTTTGCCTTGGAGTTCAAGATGAAAGTACATCACGAATTTTCCAGTTTTGGCATTATAGATAACTTTAGGACGCTCAATGGTACTGCCTTTTACTATCGGGCTCTCCGGATCATCGCTCACGGGCAGGGCTATCCCTTCGTTTTCCCAGGTATATAAATCGGATGATGAGTAACATGTTACACCGACCAATGCGGCGTTAGACCGTTCGCTTTTATGTTCCCCGAACCAGTAATATTTACCTTCGTGGTATAGGATTCCTCCACCGTGGGCGTTGATATGATTTCCCAGGTCATCTTTCCATATTTCGGCGGGAGTAAAAAAAGCATATCTGTTCGGAGTATCGCGGGATTGCAATTTGTTGTAACCAATAGATATACCAAAAGCCACCACCCATAATATACATATTTTTAATTTCATGACCTTGTTAGTTGAAAGGGATTAGATCGATAAATCCGTCGATATTAGTTTTGCAAAGATAGTTCGCCAATCTTTGAATAAACTCTAATTATCATTCAAAAAGGTTGAAAAATAAGGAAGCGATGGCTGTCGATATGAACTATTTCGTTAAAACAATAACAGAAACAAAGTTTTATTTTGTAGTACCGGTCTCAGAATTATATCATTAACCTACCTGAAGAAGAATTTTTTAATTTTTTGTTTTTGATACATTCTTATATATTTTTTTAAACCACGTTGAATTTTCTTATTTTTGTGAAAAATATGTTGTAATGAAAAAGTTATCGGGCATCCTATCTATTCGTTTAACATTACCTTTTTACACCGTTTTCACTTTGCTGTTCGGTTGTATGGATTTCCTTTATCCTCAACAGAACAGGGGTGAACCGGATTTCAAAATTCTGAGCACGACCGATGGTTTCCCCACCAATGAAATCCAGGAAGTATATCAGGACAGGGAGGGGTTTATATGGTTTGCCACGAGAAACGGACTGTGTAAGTACGACGGATATCAGATAACGGTTTATAATTCTAACCAACCTAAACCGCATGTACTGACGAGCAACAATATTTTTTGTCTGGCGGATGATCAGAATGGAAACCTCTGGATCGGTACTTATAACGGAATAGACCGATTCGATAAATTATCGGGAAAATTCGAGCCGATAGAAATTCAAAATACGACCAATAAGGTGGTTTCATGTATTTTGGTAACGAAAAACAATGAGATCTGGATCGGAATGGATGACGGATTGTTCAGATACGATCCCCGGGAGAACACCTTTACCCACCATAGCCTGCAGAAAATCGGCGATATTGCCGTAACCGCTTCGGTGAAATCCATCATTGAAGACACCTATGGGGAGATATGGGTCGGTACATGGAATAATGGATTGTACCGTTATTCACCTTCCAAAAATATTTTTCATACTTACCCCAAACTGAATTCGCGGAATTCGGCTCACGTAATCTATGAAGACAGTAAGAAGAATATCTGGGTAGGGACATGGGGAGAAGGGCTTCATTTTCTTGAATATCCGCGTGATATGGAGAACTTCCGATGGAAAACATACCGGCACAATGCAAACGATCCGGCAAGTTTATCGGATAATATTATTTATGATATTTGTGAAGATATCAATACAAATTCACTTTGGGTCGGTACCCGTAGCGGGCTTAGTATACTGGGATATGACACCCCGTCCGGATTTATCAACAGGCGTGCGACCCACAAAACAAATGAGCTTCCCACCAATGAGATCAATTCCATTATCCGGGATAACAAGGATAATATCTGGATCGGTACTATCGGTGGCGGTGTCTTGTTTACCAACACGAAAGAATCCAAATTCGATTTCATCAGTGTAGATATTTCAGGAATACCCACAGGCGCAATACGATCGGTTTTTTTAGACAATGATGACAATATGTGGCTGGGCATAGGCACGTATGGAGTTGTCCGTTATGATAAAAAATCGGAAAAGGTCATTCCACAGCATGCCTTGCCTGAATTCAACGGGGCAGGACAAATCTCAATGTATGATATCAAGCAACGTAATACCGGCGAAATACTGTTGGGTACGTATGGAGAAGGGCTATGGGTATATGAAAAAGGAAAACCCATCCGAATGTACACTGAAGCCAATTCCGGTTTTATCAGTGATAATCGCATACGGAGCATCCACGTCGACCGGCAGCAGAATTGCTGGCTGGGGACGCAATATGGGCTGGGTGTCTGGCTCAGCGACGATACTGGATTTATTTTGGATAATATCTTAGTAGATGACAGACAACTGGTACCATCGAGTATGATCGATATCACGGAAGACGTGGCGGGCAGAATATGGATTGCCACAATCGATAACGGCGTACTGTCGGTGGAAGGTGATCCCCGGCATAGAGACGGGCTTACCTTCAGGAACTATACTGAAAAAAATGGAAAGATCTCAGCTCACACTATCAATGTGCTGCATTATGATACCTCCGGACGTTTATGGGCGGGTGCCGAAAACGGAAGATTGTACCTGTATGACAATGAGTCGGACTCATTTATCGACAAATCGCCCCAGTTCTCTATTCTGGGAACCCTGATCAGTTCCATCGAAGAAGACCGGCAGGGAAATCTATGGATCGGCACAAACAACGGCCTGATCAGGCTCACTTTCAATGAAACGGCCAAACTGACGGGGTACCGGGTTTTTACTATGGCCGACGGGCTGGGCGATAACTTCTTTATCCCCAAATCGTCCTATAAGGCCCAGGGAGAATTGTTTTTCGGGGGCTATAAGGGATTGGTACGGTTTAATCCCGATAATATCAATGTAGACATCTATCCTACCCCCTTCTATATAACAGATATAAGAATATTGAACACTTCATTCTATAAGTTGGATGAACAAATAACGAATAAAATATCTGCAAAAGTACCTCCTTTCTCCGATCGGATCACTATTCCGCATAAATATAACAATTTCAGTATCCATTTCGCAAACCTCAATTACAAAAATCCCGAACTGAACAGATATGCTTATAAACTGACAGGATTTGATCAGGACTGGACATACACCGATTCGAAACAAAATGTTGCTTATTACAACAATCTTTCGCCGGGACAGTATGTTTTTCAATTAAGGGCGACTACGCAGAACGGCGTATGGAACGATAAGATAAAAGAAATACAAATCAATGTCCTGCCGCCGTTCTGGCTTACATGGTGGGCTTTTATCATTTATTTTTGTATCCTGGCATTGATCGGTTACGCAATATACCGGAATATCCTGAATCGGATACATCTCCGTAATCAACTTAAATATAAAGAAATAGAGCGGGAGAAAGCCGAAGAGCTCAATCATGCCAAACTGCAGTTTTTCACGAATATCACCCATGAATTCCTGACCCCGCTCACCATTATTTCGGCTACAGTGGATGAGTTACAGCAAACATCGCCTCGAAATGACGACCTATATGCCACCATGGGACGGAATATCGTCCGGTTGACCCGGCTGTTGCAACAAATCCTGGAGTTCAGGAAAGCCGAAGCAGGGAACCTCAAACTACGCGTATCATACGGCAATATTTCTGAATTCGTAAAAAATTCTACCGATTCGTTCTATCCGCTGATCAGGAAAAAAAAGCTTCATTTCTCCTACGTAAGTGATCCCGAAAATATTCAGGGTTTATTTGACATCGACAAACTGGACAAGATACTTTATAATCTGATCTCAAACGCCGCCAAATACGTATCAAAAGGAGGCTCCATACAGGTAACGCTGTCGCACCGGGATGAAGAAAAAGATCATATCCGGATATCGGTAGAAGATAATGGTGCGGGAATTTCAAAGGATGATCAGCAAACACTGTTCAAACGATTCTATGAAGGAGATTACCGAAGGCATAACACCACAGGTACCGGTATCGGATTGTCGCTGGTAAAAGACCTTGTCAATCTGTATCACGGAACAGTACAGGTAGAAAGCGAGATTGACAAAGGAAGTAAATTCACGGTCATCCTTCCCATTGATGCATCCTGTTTCGAAGATTCCGAGATCGATACGGATAAATTTGACTATATCCAAGATACCACACCCATGGAAGTCAACCCGGTGACAGAGGAGAAAGAGCGTACGACTAAAAAACAAGAAACATCATCCGTGTTGGTAGTAGAAGACAATGAAGAGATATTACAACTTGTTCACAGGTTGTTAAACAGGGATTACCATGTATTTACCGCTACCAACGGAAAAGAGGCCATGTTGATTCTCGGGCATAAAAAAATAGACATTATTGTTTCGGATATCATGATGCCTGAGATGGATGGTGTGGAACTTTGCAAATTACTGAAAAGCGATATAGAATACAGCCATATCCCCATTATATTACTGACGGCCAAAACCGACGAGAAAGACCGTGCCGATGCCTATGAGTCGGGTGCCGATGCATTTATCAGTAAGCCTTTTAACCTGAACGTCCTGCATGCACGTATTAAAAATTTATTAAAAAGCCGGGAACGCATGGCCCGGGATTTCAAAAACCAATTGGTATTCGAGTTGAAAGACCTGGAATTTACTAATCTCGACGAAGAATTCTTAAGAAAAGCGATCGATTGCGTGAACCGCCACCTGGATCATTCCGATTTTGACCAGCAGCAGTTCTCAGAAGAGATGAACGTAAGTAAGTCCACGCTGTACAATAAGCTGAAAACCCTTACAGGATTGAATACTTCGGCATTTATCACAAATATCAGGCTGAAAGCGGCCTGCCGGATCATGGATCAAAACCGGAATATCCGAATATCGGACCTGGCTTATGCCGTCGGCTTCAACGATCCTAAATATTTCAGTTCCTGCTTCAAAAAAGAATTCAATATGCGCCCGAGTGAATACATCGACCGGTTTACGGGTACGATGGAAGAATAATATCCATAGGGTACACCATAGCAGCATGCACCGCCATTATTGCACGGGCATACCGGTCCTGCCTTCCGTTCTCTTACTCATCGTATAATTGTGTTCAACAGATTTTTCAACTCCTCTACCTTTTGAGGGTACTTATCATACAAATTATTTTTCTCTTCAGGGTCTGTTTCCATATCGTAGAGTTGCACAGGAGGTAGAGTTCCGTTCTCTGCTGCTGACCATCCCCCACTCCCACCGCAATCAATCAATTTCCAACGCCCTTGCCTGATAGCAAAATACCCATCTCCGGAATGGTGGATTACCTCGCTCCGGGCCGTCTTGCTGCTTCCGTTCAGGACTTGCAGGAAACTTTCGCTGTCTTCGGCTGCACCCGGGGGAACAGTCGTGCCGGTCATTTCGGCAAAAGTTGCCAACATATCTGTCAGGCAAACCAATGCGTCTGAAGAAGTGCCGGATTTGACCATTCCGGGGTACTGAATAATTAACGGTACATGATGACCGCCATCCCATGCATCGGATTTCCTCCCGCGCCAGATATAATTAGCACGATGCGGATAAGTTGCTTTGTCTGTAGCATTCCAGTCGGCACCATTATCGCTGGTAAACACAATAAGTGTTTTTTCCTTTATTCCCAAGCTATCGATCAGAGATGCCACCTGTCCGACCACATCATCCACATGCACTACAAAATCACCGTAATCTCCGGCACTTGACACTCCTTTGAACCGGTTGGCGGGTAACCAAGGGGTATGTGGGGCGGTAAGAGGCATATATAGAAAAAAGGGTTGACTACCGGATGCCCGTTCTCTGATATATTGTTTTGCTTTTTCAGTAAAATGATCAAGGGTCTTATCAATGGAAAAACTTTTCGAGGCTTTTCCTCCGCGCCAAAAATGTCCGCGGGGCGAGTCTGCGCCTTCTATAACCGTCATTATGGTATCGACTACATTACGATCCTCGATATATACATAAGGTATCATATCCAAGGATGCAGGAAGAATGTAACTTTTATCAAAACCTGCATCATTCGGCGTATAAGTCAGTGGTTTGCCGAATGCCGTATTATTTTCGTTTGCTGCTGCACCGTTGGTCGTTTGCCAACCCAATCCCAAATGCCATTTACCGGCGATTGCGGTATGATATCCACGTGTTTTTAACAGGGAGGCGATAGTAGGTCTTTCTTTTTCAATGAGGGGACGACTGAATCCCCCCAAAACCCCACTCTTCAGACTACTGCGGAAACAATAGCGTCCGGTAAGGAGTCCGTAACGGGTGGGTGTACTCAGGGCGGAACCGGAATGGGCTTCTGTAAAACTTATTCCTTCAGCACATAGTTTGTCAAGATGGGGCGTCGGTATAGCCGAACCGGAATTGAACCTGCGGATGTCACCATACCCCATATCATCTGCCAAAATAAATATGATGTTTGGCTGATCCGTGTTTAACGGCGGTTTTATCGGATTTTCTTCCGACGGCTGTGCCGAACAGGAGGGAGTCAGCATCAGGGTTGCACCGAATATCCATTTCATTTGCCGTATGTCGGGAATTCTTAAATTAAAATACTCTTTCATAAATAAATTTCTATTGGATTATAAAAGTTTCTGGTTAGCTAACAGTGCGGCAGCTTCCATAAGCATACAGGCGCTTACGGTTGCTTTTAATGTAGTTTTCATATCCGGTTTTATCGTCCAGTCAGGTCCGAACAATACCGGATTTTTATGAACACCTTTTGTCCACAATGTTTCCGTATTATGTTTCAAAAATTGCAGGTAACGCTTTTTAGTAACGCCGTCTATATCCTGTCGAATCAATTCCGTAAAATAACGGATAAAAATTCCTTTAAACAAATGCGCATCATTGTCAACGGAACTATCAGCCGCCCCTTCGAGCTTCAGTATCGAATTAGTAACCAGGGAGCCGGTTGTATAATTTGCCGTCAACACTGCATCATCGAGATAGCTTTTATTGCCCAAAATCTTATACAACTCCACTGCCGACCCGATAAATGTTCCCTGGTTGTAGGTGAATTTCCAATTGGTGAGGGTGTTATCTCTTCCATCGATATGGTCCAGTACTGCACCGTCGCTTTGCAGCAACGTTGCTTTTTCCCAATTATAAATTTTTAATGCCCATTCTTTGTAGTTCTCGTCACCTGTATCCTGGTAAAGACGGGCGGCAAGAATACAGGCAGGGCCATTGGAACAGGCATTCTTTTTCCACAGCTCCGTTGTTCTCCACGCTATCCCGCCACTGGCATATTCTGCGTTCCAGCCGTCCTTAATGTAATTCCATAGTTCGATAGTGGCATCTTTATATTTCGCTTCTCCAGTGGCTTTATACATACGGAACAAGGCCAGGGCTATCCATTCCATATCATCGAAGAAATTATTTTTCCATTTGTTCCCGTTACCTTTCCGTACGCCATTAAACCATTTATCGAGATACGATTTATAATAGCTGTCTTTGGTACGTAAGTATGCATCGGTCACCACGTCGATGGCATGAGCCTGAGGCCAGTATTGAAAACCCAATCCGCCATAATTGTTTTCTACAAAATATTGTTGCGATTCATTCCAGAAAGCGCTGATAAGAGCTTTACTGCTGCTGTCGGCAGCAGCAGTAAAGTCTATAGAATCAGTGACGGGCTTATATTCAGGCTTTCCGTCATCATTACAGGCACTTAACAAGATAGCCCAACATGCAATAAAAAATAACTTTTTCATTTTATTTTTCCTTTAGCACATGAGAATAAATATTGTCGGCTTGTAGAATAAGTGATATATCGTAGATAAATCCCAGCCATGAAACAGAGTTATTTTGGCTCCGTTTCCATTTGGGATTAAACGCTCTCTGACTTTCAGGAAATAGAGCAGCTATCTCTGTTGCAGTATATTCTTTCGTGTTGAAATAGGCAGGATCACCTGTGGGAGCATTGTCTTCGGTAGGACTAAGAGGTCCCCATACGGTCTCTGTACCGTCACCATACTCCATAATGAGCCTGTATCGTGGATTTTTGTTGTCGCTACTACCAAAATCTGCCTCTGCCATCGTATGATTGTTTAAAGCCCATACGCCCCGGGCGGTATATGGCAGTTCGAGTGTTTTACTCTGTGAATTGCAGTGATACCATTTCACAGCATTAATTTTTGAGTAAACAGCCGTTTCATCATTGAAATTCAGTACAATTTTATAGATAGCTGTTTCGTTCACGGTGGAAGTACCATTCTCTTTTAGTGTTCCGGCTTCGGTTGAAAATTGTTTTGGTATTCCGGTGGTAGTATCCACAAAATAATAACTTTTTCCGGCAGTCAATCTGGTAAATATTTCAAATTTTTCTCCTTCGAGAGCGGTCATTTTGATGGCTTGGGACAATGTACTACCCCCTTCCGACCCTTCGCCTGTTATATATAGGTTGTTAGGAACAACAATGGGTTCCTCTGGAGACTCTTCATCCGGTGTTGTTTCCGTCAATGTGTGTGTATAAGGGTTTTCAGCCTGTAATACCAGTGACATGTTGTAAGTATAGCCAATCCATGATGTGCCGGAAGGTTGGATTCTTTTCCATTTGGGGTTAAACTGGGTTATACCGTCAGCTGCTGTATATTCTTTTGTATAGAAATAAGCGGGAGCAGCACTGGGGAACCCATCTTCGTTGAAATTGGTGGGTCCCCATACAGACTCCGTACCATTTTCGTATTCCATCACAAATCTGTAGCGGGGATTGGTTTGCTCACTACCGAAATCTTCCGTAGTCATTGTATGTTTATTCAGAGCCCACACTCCGAGAGCGATATAAGGCAGTTCAAGGTTTTTGACAGCCGAATTACAATGATACCATTTCACAGCGTTAATTTTAGAGTAAACTGCCATACCGGAATTAAAATCTACCATAATTTTATAAACTCCGGTTTGATCTATTGTACTGGTCCCATTTTCTTTCAAGAGTTCACCTTCTGTGTAATATTGTTTTGCCGTGCCGGTAACAGCATCGGTAAAGGAGTAACTCTGACCGGCAGTTAATTTGATAAATGACTCAAATTCACCTTCTTCTGTCATTTTCATTTTGACAGCTTTCGACAAGTCACTACCTCCTTCGGAACCCTCTCCTGTTATATAAAGTGTAGCCGGAATATCGACAAACCCTGCGAGGCGGGTAACTTCCATCGTGCGGGATTCTGCGGCTATCTTACCATTCACGCCTTTGGAAGACACTACCGTCCAGATAAATTGTCCGGTCGCTGATGCTTCAATACCTGCCAATGCGGCGACTTTATTCAGTTGTTTATGGGTAACGCTTGCATAGGGGCGTAAGCCTTTATTTTCGGATGGCAGTCTGTATATAGGGTTTGAAAAATCACCGCCTTCGCGGTCAAAGACGATTTCATACATCACGAGCTCACCGTCTTCTGCTGTAGCCGCTTCCCATTCAAAATATACAGTGGCAGAAGAGGAACTTTGCAAGGGTACAAAAAGTTTGTCATAGGGGTCGATCAGCTGGTTTACAGCTGTAACATTGAGGTTTAATTCCTTGTTATCGAGACAGCTTGAAAGCATTAACGAGATAAGAAAGGATACCAACAGTGATATTTTAGTAATTGTTTTCATGCTTTTTAACCTTAATAATTGGGGTTCTGTCCTAAATTGGGATTAATATCTTTTTCACTTTGCGGAACAGGCCAGAGGTAGTCACGTTCAGGATTAAACGTCCGCTGATCCAACACAATGTATTCCGTATTGTTATTTTCAAACATAGCACCGTGTGGCCGTTGGTTAAGGACAACTTCTGCGGTCCGCCAGCGACGTATATCAAAAATGCGTAATCCTTCCAATGCCAATTCACTACGGCGTTCACGACGGATAATCAATTGCCTGTCAGCAGGTGTCCAGGCGCTGTTAAAATCTAATGCAGCAGGATCTGTAAATCCGGCACGCTGACGGAGTGCTTGAATGGTTACACCCCACACGTTTTCCGTTAGTTGACCTAGTTCATTTTTGGCTTCAGCATACATAAGCAGAACATCGGCATAGCGTATCATCATCAGGTTCATTCCGGAGTTAATTCCGTTGATGGCTGTCCGATCGTAATATTTGCGCATATAATAACCGGTAGGAGATGTTGTTTCATCGTTGGATACATATATATCAAGCCTTCCCGTAGGATCAGTTGTCGATCCGGGTTTGGTATAGATAGTCCGGCTATTTCCATCGGGTAATGTCCATGTCGAAAGGTGGCGGACAATAGTCATGTCCATTCGCGGATCACGATTGATATAAGGGTTATTTTCATTATACCCCGAACCACTTTCCTTAATTCCTTTTCCATTCTGCATAATATAGTCGTCTATTAATTCCTGTGTCGGGGCCATTTTACTGACACGTCCCCCCAGTGACGATTTAGGCATGAAATCCTGATAATCTGCCCATGTTCTGAGTGATGGAACATATTCTATATTTAGTATCATCTCTTTGCTGTACTCTCCCTCAACCGTAAAAAGTTTGGCATAATTGTCATACAAACCGTATTCCCCGTAAGTTGTATTACCCATCAACCGTTCGCAAGTGGTTACTGTATTTTGCCAGTCGTTTTCAAACAGATAAACGCGCGCTTTCAACGCAATGGCAGCTCCGGCGGTTATACGTCCCCTATCAGCTTCTGTGTATTGTTTATTGGTGGGAAGGATACCTGCAATTTCTTCTAATTCATCACATATAAACCGAATAGCGTCTGCATGGGGAGTGCGTTCAATGGTTTTCGACTCGGAGAGGGTTATGTCTTTTGTGAAAAGCGGTATATCTCCATACCATGTAGTCAGGCGAAAAAATAGCAATGCACGGATAAAACGGGCTTCCGCTTTTGCCCTGTTCTTCAGATTTTCATCCATATCCGGAACGCGATCTACATTCTCGAGAAAAGTATGACAGGTTTTAATTCCTGCATAGCATCTGCTCCATTCGTCTTTAAATCGTGCGTTGGAAGCGTCTGCCTGGCCCGATGAGATTATTTTTTCGTCATGAATACGCCTTTGGTACATGTTGTCGGACAAAGCTTCCGTACGGAAGAAAAAGTCAGCGTTATACATTTGGTTATAGGCCATATTTAGCACCGACATAGCCTTGTTTGTTGAAGTCCAGTAATTTTCATCTGTGAACTTATTGGTAGGTACCTGCTCTAAATCATTACAGGCTGCCAATGAGAACAGGAATAATAAACTATATATAATTAAATTTCTTTTCATAGGAGTATGTATTAAAATTCTAAATTGAGACCACATCCATAATAAATCAGTGTCGGATAATTACGGCCGCTGTTTGAAGCAACGCCGGCAATACCTCCCATATTGTTGCCGAATTCAGAAGATTCCGGGTCGATAAACGAAGTGGCGGACAATGTCAGTAGGTTCTGTGCATTAAGGTACATTCTCAGTTTGCCTGCACCGAGCTTGGAGGTAATGTGTTTCGGTAGGGTATAACCTATTTGTATATTTTTCAGACGGAGATAAGCCGCATCCAATAAATAGATATCCGAATCACGTCCGTAGTTGTTGATGTTCGAAGCTGAACCATCTGCCGTGAGGCGTGGCCAACGAGCATCCATGTTGGTAGGACCCCAATAGTCCAGTTGGTGCTGGAACATAACCTGCGTGAAGTTGGAAGCATACGGACGTATCAGTTCACCGCGAAGCACCATACTACGTTTCCCGACACCTTGAACAAATAAACCTAAGTCGAATCCTTTCCAACTGAGGTTATAATTCAGTCCGAAGGTATACCGGGGAAAGGCATTACCTAACACCTGACGGTCTTTTTCGTCGATTACACCGTCTTCGTAATAATCTACATATTTCACGTCCCCTGGCGCTACTGAAGCGCCAACGGGTAATGCACTATTGGCAATATCATCTTCGTCCTTAAAGAATCCGTCAGTTTTGTACCCAAAATAAGAATTCAGAGCAATACCTTCCCTTATTAAGGACGACATCTGTTCTTTTGCATTAATCCGCTCGTCACCAAAGTCAATAATTTTATTTTTTGAATCGGCAATATTGAAGTTAATGCGGTGTTGCATCCCTATAGTATTAAAGTTGTAATTAATACTAGCTTCCCAACCCCTGTTTTGCATTTTCCCGGCATTCTCTATAGCGACAGCACCGCCGAACACAGCAGGAACTTCAGGGCTCAACAGAATGCCGGATGTCGTTTGGTTAAAATAATCAAACGATACCATCAACTGATTCTTGAGAAATGCAGCGTCAGTACCAATATTAAACGTTGCTGACGTTTCCCATTCCAGATCTTTATTACCGAAGCTGAACCCGGTACCCGATACGGGAGTTTTGTTGAATCCGTAGTTATTGGTATATACAGTGTAGGTAGTCATATAGCGGTAATCACCTACATTTTGGTTGCCCAGCACACCATACGAACCACGTATCTTCAAATCTCCCACAGTATTGCGATATGTTTCCATAAAATTTTCCTGCGATACACGCCAACCTGCCGTTACAGACGGGAAGAAACCCCATCGGTGCTCTTTGGCAAATTTGGAAGAACCATCGTAGCGAAAACTTACTTCGCCATAGTATTTATCGGCAAACGAATAACCGGCCCTGCCAAATAATGAATAAATACTTGTACGGATAGTGGCATCGGGGGTATTATAGCTGTTTATTGGATCTATCTCTGTTAATCCGTCAGTCGCAGGAATACCAAGATCCGGATCAGTAAATTTTTTTCTGATTTCGTTGGCTTGCTGCGTATATGATTCATTAGAAAAACCAACCAATCCCGTAATATGGTGTACGTTGTTAAAAATACGATCGTAATCCAGCAGGAATTGCGTGTTCAGTCGATAATATTTTTCGTTATAATCTTCTGTATTTCTTTCCTGACCAGTATAGCTTGTCGGTTCTTCAGATGTTTCACTGGCGTAATATGCCACTTCAAGGGTTCTGACAAAACGATGATTTGCAGTGAGGTCAAGTCCGAACATACCTTTTGCTTTCAAACCTTTAATGATTTCCAATTCACCGGTTAGGTTGCCAATAATATTGTCTTCATCCCGGTCACGATAACCTCCTGCTTCCAAAAGTCCAAGGCTAGTAAACTGATCAACGTAACGGCCCTTGCTGTCTTTCATTTTATTATAATAATAGGAGGGGAAGCGAGTGGCATTTTGTATGGCATTACCTGCATTCGGAGCATGGTGCATAATCCGATTATAGGCTAATTGGGAGGAAAATTTCAATCTTCCGTATTCAGAGGTTAGATTAGTGCGAAAATTGTAGCGCTTCATACCGTAGTCTCCGCCCACAAAATTGCTTGCCTGATCGTAATAACCTGCTGAAGCCATATAAGTTGATGTTTCGCTCCCTCCCGAAACACTTGCCGTATATGTTTGTTTCAGAGCGGGTTTCAGAATTTGAAACAGGAAATACTCCTGGTCTTCGTGTTCATATAAATCGCGTATTTCATCGGGAGTATAAACCGGGGTCCGACCTACATTAACTTCCGCCTGATTTCTGAGTATAGCATTCTCATACCCTTTTACCGGGGAGAACAGAAAATGAGGTGTTTCGTAACCAACCATGGAATTAAAACGGACAATCGGTTTACGATTTTTACTTCCTTGCTTGGTGGTTACCAGCAATACCCCACTTGACGAACGAGAACCGTAAATGGCGGCACTACCTGCATCTTTTAACACAGAAATGGAAGCGATATCGTCCGGATTTATACGATTTAGGCTGCTCAGATCCGTAATAATGCCATCAATAAGTACTAACGGATCGTTATTGGTTATGGTGCTGACACCGCGTATGTTAATACTTAGCTGGTTGTCATTCGGGTTCATATTGCTTTGCTGGATAATCAGATTCGCAGAAGCTCCCTGTAAAGCCTGCATGGCGTTACCTACCGGTCTGTTTTCAAAAACATCGGAGGCGATCTGATCAACTGCCCCGGTTATACTTCGGCGTTGACGTGTTCCGTATCCGATTACAATCAATTCATCCAATGCTTTGGTATCTTCCTGCAGAACAATATTAAAAGTCGTTTTTCCTACCGTATTAATATCGTAAGTAAGATAGCCGATATACGAAATATACAGTACAGCATTGTTTTCAACTCTCAATGAAAAATTACCGTCTATATCGGTTACCGTACCGTTGGTGGTACCTTTTTCCACAATATTAGCCCCGATAATGGGTTCTCCCGAGGTATCCGTTATAACTCCGGAAACGGTTTTGCTTTGTCTCTGCCTCGATTGGACGTTACTTACCGGGGGTGTTGAACTCACGGAGATGGTGTTATTTGTCCGTTGGAAATAGAGGTTTGTCTGGGCGGTTATTTTATCCAAAACATCCTGAATGGTAGCATTTCGTATATTCAGTGTAATATTGGGCGCTTTGTCCACAATACTCTGGTCGTAAAAGAACTTGTAATCCGTGAGCGTACTGATTTGCTGAAATACCTCACTAAGAGATTGGTTTTGTACATTGAGCGAGAGATTACTGTTTTTCGTGTTCTGCCCGGAAACAGGAGCAATTACAGCAAAAAACAAAATCATCATGATAAAAAAATTAAGAAAAAACGATATTTGTTTTTTTAATTGATGGGTGAATTTCATATATTTGTCGTGTTTAATAATTTTTTAAACAAATTTCTAAACAGGTAACTTCTTATTTTCCGATGTTGCAAGCGGGTGAAATGGCGAAGTTACCCCTTTTAAAGAGCACTTTTCTACAGAGTGCTCTTTTCTTGGTACGGGATTCTTGTTTATAGGGGAATCTTATTCATAGGCGTATTTTTTAGGATTAGAACTCGTATTTATTTATAAAGAAGTACTTCATTGTCTTTTTTAATGTATTTGATACCGCTGGTGTATTCGATGGATCGTAATACGGATTCGAGGCTCTGGTTGTCATGTTCTCCCGAAATCAGGTTATTGAACTCCTGCCCTTCTTTAAATACAATACGGCAACCATATATCCGTTCCAGTTCCCTTGCGATATCGCGGATAGGTGTCCGGTCAAAATAGAGCCAACCTTCTATCCATGCAAAGGAATGTCCGTCATTCCGCACGATCTCTTTCATGATCTCTCCCGTGCGGGTATTGAGAGTTATTTTCTCCTTCGGTTTCAGGACAAGAGTGGCTTCAGCCATCGATACCTCTACGCGACCTTCATTCACAGCCACTGACACGATCTCGTCCTTATCATATACTTTTACATTAAAAGCCGTACCCAGTACCCGGACATCAAAACATTCCGTTTCTACAATAAAAGGAGTTTTATCTTTGCTTACATCAAAATAGGCTTCGCCGGAAAGCTTTATACGGCGCTCGTTTTTACCGAAATTATCAGGATAAGCAATATTTGTACGGGAATTCAACACTACCCGGGTACTGTCGGGAAATACCAACCGTCTTTTTTCCCCATAAGAAGTAACGGTTTCCGTGTACAACACAGAAGATAATTCCGTCATTTTCACATAATGAAATATATATAGGCCTAAAAATAATACCGATGCCATCGCAGCGATATATACCGCCACCCGACGGAACCGTATCCTCTTCTTCTTTTCGAGACGCTTCAACAATTGCCAAGCCTCCTGTTTATATTGTTGATAGCTGACGGCATCGGAAGTTTTCTGCAATCCGGTCTCCTCTTCCAGTTCCCATATTATATTATCTGTCAGAGTGTCATTTCTCCGGTCCTTTACATCCCGAAAAAACTCTTCCGCCTCTTCTTTCGTGTAAAGATTGTCCAGGAAACGCCTGATCGTTCTTTCTTTTTCGTTGTTACTCTTCATAAATATATCATGCAACCAAAAATGCCTGCTCTATTTTTTGTAAAACAAAACAGCCGATATCTGCCTTGTATTGTAAAAAAACGCCGTAGCGAATAAAAACCAGCAGGAAAAATATTCAGCTCGTTCAACCGGGACGTGTATAAGTAATACACGGGATAATCGAAAATCTGGGGTGTCTTTAAATTTTATTAACAACATCTCGCTATAACCCAGAGCCATTTCACATATTTATACAGATCAATATAAGCAGCAAACCGGCCAGATAGTCGGGATAATCTTTCAGATAACGTTTAATGGTTTTTAAAGCGATTGAGATATGTTCTTGTACCGTAAGCACAGATATACCCAGTTCCTCGGCAATTTCTTTATGCGTCATCTGTCCGTTCCGGCTCATTTCAAATATCTGTCGCTGGCGGGGAGTCAATTTCTTTACTGCTTTATCGAGAATAACCTTCAATTCATTGGTCTGAACATGCTGATTAGTAACGTCGGAGTAATCAATAGCATTGGCAAGGATGTATGATTTGAGTTTTTGATCATTTTCTATATCTCTCAGGATATTGAGAATGCGATTTTTCACAATGGTGTAAAGGTACGATGAAAATGTTTTTTCAGGATCGAGGAACCGGCGGCCCTGCCAGATAACGGTAAATGCATCCTGATAAATGTCTTCTGCAAATTCATGTGATTTGACAAATTTCATGGAAAAATATAACAACCGCTCTTTATATCTTGCATACAATTCACAAAATGCATCCTGATCGTTATTGATAAGGCGAACCACTAAATCCCTGTCATTCGTAGTGATATTACTTTCTGTTATTATTCTTTTCTTTGCAGGCATTTTAAAAGCACAAAAGATATCAAATCGAGGAATACTTCTCTCGTATATCTGCAAAGGTAAAATATAAATGTTATAAATATATTTAAAATGAAAGAGAAAAATTACCACGCTGAGACAAGGCGCAAATTTTATTTTATATAAATGGTATTATCTTCTATCGTCCATCTCAATCCGGGATTTAATGTTTCCAAGATGGTCAATACCTGCCGGACATTCTCATAAGGTCTATATTTAACGGAAAACCGTCCTCCTCCGTATTTCCTTATATCATAATAGACGGTAACATTGAAACGGCGTTCCACAGTACGAATAATCTCTTCGAAAGAAGCATCCTCGAATACCAGATAACCTTCTTTCCATCTTGAGACAAGTTCCGCGTCGACCTGTAACCGGGAGGTTTTTCCCTGACGATGGTTATATACAAACTGCTCGTTAGGGCTGATCACTTCCGAAACTCTCACCTTTCCGTCGACATCCACCCGCACCGATCCTTCTTCCAAGGTAACTGCCGCAGTACCCGCATCTATGTATGATCTTACATTGAATGTCGTTCCCAGAGCTTCTACCTGCATGTATTGAGTTTTCACGATAAAAGGTCGCTTAGGATCTTTCTCAACCCGGAAAGTAGCTTCTCCGTTCAGGAACAGGTGTCGGTTCGGTCCGGAAAGATCTGCCGCATACAACAGTGTGGAACCGGCGTTCAGCCATACTTCGGAACCGTCGGGTAAAAGAACTTGCTTTATTTCTCCGTCATATGCAATGTGTTCCATTATTTCCGTTTTCGAAGCAGATGATTCAAATTTATTATGCATGATCCAATAGGTAAGCAACACGCTTACAACAGGCAGAAGTAAAATAGAAGCAATACGAAGTAAGCGTCGGGATAACGATAGATGCATAGGTTTTTTTTCTTTTCCGATCCGCCGGTTTATCTCTTCCAGAGCTTGTAATGTATGCCTGTCAGCTTCTGCCGTTTCCTGTTCCCACAATTCATTCAATACTTCGTTCTTTAACGTGTTGTTTTCTTTGTATGTGAACCATTGCTGGAATTTAAGAATAGACTCTTTGGGGAAATCATTCTCAAAAAAACGGGTCATCAATATGCGCATATGGTGTTTATCCATTTTATTCAATAAATTTAGACTTTTTCTCGCTATGGTATAGTCAAAGCAAGCTTTTCCTATACTCATTTAACTTAACGAAAAAGTTCAATAATATTTTATTCTTTACACTGGTTGTTTTGATATTCCGGCAATATTCACCCCCTGGTTGAACTATCAATTTGACAAAGTTATCTTTTTTTTCTTAAACTCCCTCCTCTTAATGCGATGCGATGCGAAGTATGGATTATCCTGTCCATAAAAGCATCTGCGGTATTACACCTCGGAAATATCCGTTTTTTGTATGGCTCTTTCCATTATATTGCTTTACTGGGTACATTTGCTCCGGATTATTCATTTTGAAGATTATTTTCATCATGCCCGGTTTCAGGCTTCTATTAAGGTAGACAGGAAAACCGGCGAAAACGCACAAGCCAATATGCATTTTTTCAAAAAAACAGGCAATTATTTAAAATTCATTCCCAATATGACTTTCAATTACGAATGTCACAAATAAATATATCCTCTCATTTTATTTCGAAATAAAGGAAGCAAGCAGGCTGAAATAAGAAAGTGTACCTAAATAAGGGAATAAGAATTAACTGAGAATTTCCCCTTCATCTTAAAAAAACAGAAAAGAAATATGTTGAAATGCCTTCCTTAAATCGCTCAACGCATTAGAAATATGATTCTCTACCGTTCGTTTGTGGATATTCAGACGGGAGGCGATTTCATCACTCGAAAACCCTTCTTTCCGGCTCATCTTAAATATGCGCTGACGTTGTTCAGGCATTTGCGAGACCACAAGGTCGATCAGTAAAGCAAGGTCTTTGGCGAACATATCCTGTTCCGGTTCATATGTTTCCGACTGAGCTAACCGGCTAAGGGTATATTTTTCCTTTACAAGGGTATGTTCATAATAGTTATAGATCATGTGACGCGCCATGCTGAACAGATAAGCCTTGAACGACTTGATCTCTTTCATCATTTCACGATTCATCCACACTTTGTAGAATATGTCCTGTGCCATATCATACGCTTCCTCCTCATTTTTTATAAAACCCCATAAAAAATGATATATCTTAGGGTGATATGCAAGGAATAATAATTCGTATGACCGATGGTCTCCCTCAGCAAGATTGGTCAGGCATTCTATTTCAAGCTTTTTATCCATTATCGGAAATCAAATACTATTCACCATTGCTGGATATCGTCATTTCTATTATTGCTTTTTTCAAATTAAAATCATGTTGTTCTAAAATTTTATAGGTATCTTCTTCTTTTATCCCAAACAAAATCTGCATCAGATTTTGAGCTCTTTTAATTAATTTTTGATTGATACATTCGACCTCTACCATATAACAATCATAGACATTTCCCAACAAGATCATAGCTGTAGTCGATAAATAATTCAATACTTTTTTTGTAGCGGTACCTGCTTTCATTCGTGTTGAGCCAGCGACAAGCTCATGCCCGGAATGTAACGCTATGACCCGATCACAAAAAAAAGTATTTCCCTTATCCGATTCGGAGATAAGGACACTAAATGCCCCACAATATTTAGCAAAAGCTAAAGCAGATTGAACATAATAAGCAGAACCACTTACAGATATCCCTATTACAATATCGTTGTGCTGAACATTTACCAATAATAATTCAGGAACGGCACTGGCATCTTCTTCAAAATTTGTTTCAATCTCTATAGAGGCATCTGCAATTCCACCGGAAATAAATGTCATTACTTTATCACGAGGAAAGCCGAATGTACAGGGTATCTCGACTGTATCAATGGCAGCCAATCGCCCGCTTGTCCCTGCTCCCACATAGAGAAGTCGCCCTCCTTTCTTTAGCCTATCGGCAATAAGGTTGGCAACTTCTGCTATTGATGGAATGGACTTTTTAAGTTTTTCAGCAGATTCTCTTTCTGTCAGATCAAGAAGTTCCACTATTGAGATGGCGCTTTTCTTTTCCAAATGGATTGATTTTTGATATGGTATCTCGGTTTCTATCTGCTCATATCGTTTTGTCCGGCTATTTTTCCGGGCAATCTGTTCACCAATAGCCAGCATGGAGGCTCCGATCAATGGTAAACGATTTCCTTCATACATAATTTCTATATCAACTTTTTGAGCTAAAGTCGCAAGTTTTGGTTCTATTTTTGCTTCCAAAACCTCTTTCAACGGATAATCGCCTATTATTTCCGCCAATCCCCCTCCTATCAGAATTTTATCAATGTTATACACCACACATGCGGAATAGATAACCTCTGACAAATGCTGTTCATATTCGGTACGTAACTCTATAAAAAATTCTTCCTTGAATAATTCTGACAGTCGCCCATTCGTCCGGCGGTTTATTTCGGCTAATCCGGCTATCTCATCAAAGCTGCCTTTGGGACTCATTATACTACCTAAAAGAGTATATTTACCACCTGGTCGCCAAAGACGTCCGTTTCGCCAGACTGTAAATCCTACTCCGGTTCCAATGGGCATCACTCCAATCGTTTGTATGCCTGACAAATAGCCTTTTACTGCAGCGCCAACAGCTGTAGCATCCGCGTCATTTATCAGTGCTACCGGTGCCTTTGTCTTTTCTTTCAGATGGTTTATCCATTTGGAGTCAGTTAAGGCCGATATATGTCCACCTGCAATTTCGACCGAGGTTCCGGCATAATTTACTATCCCCGCCGTTGATATGCCAATACCGGAAATAATTGTTTTATCCTTGGGAAAAATCTTATCTAAAAGTTCATCTAAAGCCGTTATAAAATCATCAATCGTTCCTTTATCCCTTAGACGACTATCAACTACTTCAAATACGGCACTATCAATCTGTGAGGAGACATCTACCGGTCTGAGTTGTGTTCCTAAAACCGTAACAGCCTTTATACGGCTTCCTCCTATATCTATACCCAAATAAATTTGACTATCCATTTTTTTTCTTTATTTTTCAAGCCAAAAGATAACATCAATTTTTTATTTAATCAAATACGATGTTATATCTATGAATAGGTCTTCTTTTGGCCAGTTCATCCAGAGAAAGGGATACAACTTTTCCAATCTTGTCTTTATAATAAGTTATACATCGTATTGTCTCTGCTGATTTAGGAATGCTAAGAGGAATCCCTTCGTAACGTTTAGAATAACGATCAGGATCGGTTTCATCAAAGGTATAATATATTTCCGTCCCTTCTATTTCTGCTCCCAGTTCGATATGAGTCATTTTACCTTCTGCATCTTTTACGGGTGAAACTATAACGTTATAAACGCTTTTTGCATAATTCACTCCTGAGGCATCTAAACGTTTCATATGTTGTTCCATTCTGGGAATAAAACTTTTCCAATCACGAACATCTTTTGCAGACCAAAAGGTTTCTGCCAAAGCAAAAGCCCGGGGCCATGTCATATATTCGGCATGTCTTCCGGCAGGTACACTTTCGGTCCAGAGATTTCCTTGCCCACCTAATATGTAGTAAGGATCCACATTTTCCGGAACCGGTTCATAATTATAACAATCACTCAAAAGACACATGGAATAAGTTTTTGGTTCTACTGATGGTTCTCCCTGATATAAATCCAGATAACAATAATCCATAGGAGACATTATTACCTGATGATTTTTACGAGCTGCCGCAATACCTCCATTAATTCCCCGCCAGGAAGTCACAATAGCTCCGGGCGCTAATCCACCTTCCAATATTTCATCCCAACCGATTATCTGCTTTCCCTTGCTTTGAGCAATTTTCTGTACACGTTTAATGAAATAGCTTTGTAACTCATGCAGGTTTTTTAATCCTTCTTCTTCGATACGTTTTTGACATTTAGGACATTCCTGCCAAAAACCTTTAAAACATTCATCTCCGCCAATATGAATATAAGGACTGGGAAAAAGATCGGCAACTTCTTCCAATACCTTATCTACATATTCAAAAACAGCCTCGTTTCCAACACACAAAGCATTGTCTTCTTTTCCATAAAAATTATTCCCTACGTTCACCCTATATTGTTCTCCCGTACATGATAACCCGGGATAAGCAACAATAGCCGCCAAACTATGCCCTGGCATTTCAATTTCCGGGAGAATCAACACTTTTCGTTGTTTTGCATATTCTATGATCTCCCGCATATCAGCTTTCGTGTAGAATCCTCCTTCTGTGGCCGGCTCTCCGGACTGTTGCGGTTCTATTCTAAAGAATCTACCCACACGTTCAGCTCTCCATGCTCCTTTTTCTGTTAATGCAGGTAGAGCATCTATCTGTATACGCCATCCCTGGTCATCAGTCAGATGAAGTTGTAAAATATTATATTTATATTTTGCCATCTGATCAATATAGCGTTTCAGAAATTCTTTTGAAAAAAAATGACGGGAGACATCCAATAGAAGCCCCCTCCATTGAAAACGTGGATAATCAAGGATAGATACACATGGTATATTAATTTTATCTGTTCCATTATAATCGGCAGGTAATAATTGCATAAGGGTTTGAAGGCCATAAAAAATGCCGGCTTCTTTATTGGCTTCTAATCGTACACCTTTAGGTTCAATGCGTAAGCGATATCCTTCATCTCCCAATGTATTATCATTCTGTGATAATAATTCCAAACGGATAGATTGTTTATCTGCTTTATTTTCTGATTTAACTATTAAAGTATGCGGTTTATATAAGCCGGTAAACGGATTAAGTATTTCTTTTAATTCATTTTGATCGGGAGATATACTGAAATAAGACTTAGCGGAAAACAGATAAAATCCAGATAATCTTTCGACTTTTACCGGTTGCGGTATTATTGCTAAGCTTGATTCACCATATATCCCATTACAGTTAAAAAAAAGACACCCCAATAATGAAAAAATGATATTTCTTCTCAAATTCATATTCTTACTATTTTTTAATCAATTAAACATACAATCAATTTATTCAAGGCGCTGATTATCAGACAACGCCTTGAATACTCTGTATAATCAGACTCTAACCTCTATTAGTTTATAGATAAAGTACTACCAGTTCGGATTTTGTTCTAACACAAATCCATTTGCCTGGTAGAATGCAACTTCTTTTGTTGGTAAAGGTTGTAAATAATGTTTTTTCGGATCAAATATTCGACCCGTCTCTACTATTAAGAAGCCTTCTTCATCCGTTTTATTTTGATAATAAATGTCATTGTATGGAGCTTTATTTTCCCATTCTGTATTCTTAATTTTAATACCTTTTATATCTTTTGGTAATTCAGTTTCCCCAGTTTTCCAACGACGTAAATCATCATAACGAAACCCTTCCAATGCCAATTCTACAGTTCTTTCACGCCTAATTTCTTCTCGCATATCCAGATTATTAGATAAAACGAAATCATTCGTTAGTGGTGGCATATTTACTCTGTTTCTTACAACATTGATAGATTTATTTAGTTCTTCATCTGTTATTGTTCCTCGTCTCTCATAAACAGCTTCCGCATAAGTCAATAATACTTCCGCATAACGAAGCAGATGCTTATCATAGTCAAATTTACTCAAATCACCATTATTTCCTCCATTGATTCCGTCTAAGTCCCACGACATATATTTATAGAGAATATAACCTGTGTTAGCATTACTTTGAGGGAAATTTGGCCAATTCTCTACTTTTTCAACAGGATAAAAAACTCTGTTCGTCTTAGTTCCCGGAGGAGTCATAGTTTGAGTCATACGCGGATCACGGTCTTCGTATTCGGAAGTAAAAGTAGAGTAGCCTTTAAAAACAGATTTTTCGTGCATTATCGGATAACCATTTTTATCCAGATACATATCCACTAATTTACGAGTTGGATTATATCCATATCCATTATAATTATACGGCATGCCATGACCTAAAACATTTCGCTGATATCTACGATCCAAGATGCTTTCAGAAGAGTCATCACCTTCCTCTATCGATAAATAGAAATAGCTTTCTTCTCCTTTATCTCTAAATAAAGAATATTGACCACTACTTATAACCTCATTTGAAGCCGCAATAGCTATATCCAAATATTTCTCAGCATCCGCTTCATTCCTGAATTTACGCCAGGTTCCCTCAAATAAAGCAACCCGGGCAATCATAGATAAAGCAGCTCCTTGCGTTATACGTCCTATGTCTCCTGCGGGTAGTTCTTTTTGTCGGGGTAATACTTTTGCCGCTTCATCCAAATCTTTCAAAATAAAATCAATAGTCTCTGTCCGGCTCGCCCGAGGTTTAAACAACTCAGGATCGGTTGCTTCCAATATTTTATCAATCAAAGGAATCCCACCATATATTTTAAACATTTTCCAATAATTATACGCTCTGAAGAATTTTGTTTCACCTATAAAACGTATTATTTCACTTTCAGTTTTTCCTTCAGCTTTTTCCAATATGTTATTAGCTCTACGGATGTACACATAGGAATCTGTCCAAACAGTGGACGTTTCACTTAATTGATAAGAGCCATTACTCACGGCATTGGGGCTTTGGAACGCAATATCGGATGTAATATCGTCGTAGCCGAATCTTTCTAAACTATTATACAAATTATTCGCTGCTGTTTTAAAATCATCTGCCGTTTCCCAAAAGGTTGCATCACTCATATTATCTAAAGGATACAGATCAAGATCTTTACACCTATTTAGATAAAATATAGTTACGAACAGGCATATATATATTGTATATTTTTTCATGATGGATCTTATATTAAAATTTAAAATCAATTCCTATAGAATATACTTTATTAAATGGATAGGCATTTTCATTACTATTTTGGTTCTCTGGGTCATAATTACCCTCCCGCGTACCTTTAGAAAAAGTAAATAAGTCCTGGCCACTAAAATATATACGAGCATTCTGCATGTTTAATTTTGTACACCAGTTTTGGGGCAGATTGAATCCCAATGTTAATACCTTTAATCTTAAGTAACCAATATTATCCATCCTATTTGCCGAAGTACGCCAGTTCCAGTTCTTAATATCATCATATCCTACACTTCCTGGTATAATTCTCGGATATCGGGCATCTGGATTTTCTGATGTCCATGTTTTTCCATAAAAATACTGCAAAGGCTGATACCACCACCAGTAATTTGGTACTGAAAAGTCTCCTGTATACATTGTGGTTCTTTTACCTACCCCCTGAAAGAATACATTCATATAGAACCTTTTGTAAGAAAGATTTACATTAGAAGAAAACGTATAGCGGGGAAGTCTATTACCCAAGTATATCATATCTCCGTCCAATCCTTTTTCCTTATCTCCGTAGGCGGTAATCTTACCATCACCATCAACATCTTTATACATCGCATCACCTACACCAAGTCCCTTTGGCACACCTTCCAGTTTCTTATAAGTTTCCAACTGCTCCTGAGTCTGAATGATGCCATCAAACACATAGCCAAAATAGGAATATATGGGATAACCTTTACGGGCAAAATTTAGTCCTTCAAAATAATTATCACTATTCTTCAATTCTATAAGTTTATTTTTACTATCGTTTAAATTAAATGATATCCCATATTCAAAATCATTGATTTTATCTCTCCATCCAACGGTTATTTCAAATCCACGCGTACGTAATTTCCCTTGGTTTTGAGAAGGAGGTGTACCTCCAAATGTTGCAGGTACCGCCTCATTTACCAACATATCGTTATTGGTTTTATTAAAATAATCAATGGAGAAGGATAGACGGGATTGCAACGCAGCCATATTTAGTCCTATATTTTTATTTTCGATGGTCTCCCATGTTCTTTCTTTTGAGGCAATAGTAGAGATTGCTCCTACCCGACCAACATTAGGAGAACCGATAGGATAATTACCAGATATGGATATTAATTGCATATAATCATATAATCCTAAAGACCCTATATCCTGATTACCCATCTTTCCCCATGATACTCTTAATTTCAACATATCAAAAAAATTCAATGATCGTATAATATTTTCTTCTGATAAATTATAGGCAAGTGCGACAGAGGGGAATACCGAACTCCAACGTTTGTCCGGTGCAAATTTAGAGCTCCCATCAGTACGAAGAGTAATATCCGTAATCAATTTATTCTTATAAGAATAACCTATACGGGAGAAATATGATTGTAAAGCCCAATCATTGATAGCTCCCGTAAAATTCATGTATTCCGTTTTCGTTTTATCCGCCAGATTCAAAGTAAATGTTTTGTTATCTTTAAAATTATATCCGACTATGATCTCTTGATCGAAATCTGCTTCTTCGTGTGAGGCTCCTATCATTACGTTCAAATAATGATCTTCTCTGAGTATTTTATTGTAATCAAAATATGCATTATAGATTTTTTGTATACCTCGAGAATTAGTGAAACTAGCAGAATTAATTGGATTAGCAATATTCTGAACTACTCCTGCCCAATTATAAAGTTCAAATGTGGGATTTGTAAAAACATCCTTAGTAAAATACATTTTTGTAGCAGCTTGAGCAATTATTTTTAATCCGGATAATATTTCAAAATCTCCCTTAAAATTAGTATTGAACTGATGGTGATTCATTTTTCTATTCCCTCCATGTTGTAAAAAATCACCTGGGTTTAAGAATCCCTGATAAGTATAATATTGTCCATGAGGATTATACATGGGGACAAAAGACCACAGTCTGGGCAGCCAACTAATCACAACCGGCAATTGGGTGGGTTCTTCGTTAATTCTATTTACATATGAGCTCTTTGTTTCTATATTTAATCGATCAAAAAGCTTAAAATCATAATTCAATTGCAAGTTATAAGCGTCAGCTTTGTCATTAGCAAAATTCATAATTCCTGGATTATTTTTATAACCTGCGGATAGCAAATACACGTTATTTTCTCCCCCACCTGATATGGTCAGATTATGGCTTTGTTGGATCGAACTTTTGTATGTTTCTTTAAACCAGTCAGTAGAGCCATAAAAACCCGGGAAATCAGTCAATCCAAACATCCAACCCTTCTCTGTAGGAGGAGCATTCGATCGTATTTTATCGAAAACCTCGTCTGAAAAGCCCGGCAATCCCACATTTTTCAACCCTTCATCCAACATAGCTGCGCCATGATAGGTGTCTGCTACTTTTAGAAGATGATGAGGTACTTTTAAACCAAAGTTACCCGAATAAGCAATAGATGGCTTTCCTTTATTACCTTTTTTCGTTGTAATCAGGACAACTCCATCTGCAGCCCGTGCTCCATAAATAGCCGCCGCTGCATCTTTCAAAACAGAAATATTATCGATATCATTGGGGTTAATATTGGTAAGATCTCCCGGCATGCCATCAATCATTATCAATGGAACATTTCCATTAATAGAAGAATATCCACGAATCTGTAGGCTATAATTTTCTTTACCAGGTTGGCCATTTCCCTTCATTATAGTTACTCCAGGTATAGTTCCTTGCAGAGCATCCATACTATTAATAACCGGACGATTTTCAAACACATCGCTTTTTACTGTTGAAATAGCTCCGGTTATAGCTCCTTTAGCACGTGTACCATAACCTACCACAACAACTTCTTCCAAACCTTGGAAATCTTCTTTTAAAATGACTTGTAGATTTTGCTGGTTTCTGACGGTTATTTCCTGTGAAAGATATCCGACGTAAGAAATTTGCAAAATAGTACTTCCTGAAACTGTTAAACTAAACTTTCCCTCTATATCCGTCACACATCCATCTGTTGTTCCTTTTACTATCACATTTGCTCCGATGAGAGGTTCGCCATTTTCATCGATAACAGTCCCGGTGATATGCCATTGGTTTTGTTGTGTTACCAGTGCTGTAGAAATAACAATATGGTTTTCTTTTATAATATACGTACATCCGGTCCCCTGCAATAATACCTCCATGATATCTGGTAAGGAACCGCTTTTCAATGGGATAACAATAGTCTTATTTACATTGATCACTTCCTGGTTATAATCGACTGGCATTTCTGTTTGCCTCTCTATCTCTGTAAAGGCCGTTTTGAGTGTAAGACGCGTATTTGATAGAGAAACGGTCTGCGCAAAAGACTGTTGATTTTGAAAAAAGAAGAGAATTATAAATAACAGGAAGAACATTTTATTTATTAATTCATTTTTTATATTGTTTATTTTCATACTTTTGTTATTAACTTAATATTAATACTAAATAAATTGTCCGAAGTCTCTATTCCATCAATAATATTGTATGGTATTTGACGATTTCAACCCGGGAAGCTTTACAGCAGGAGTTTCTCGGCTTTTTTTTTCATATATATATCCTCCTTCTTTATTAGTTTTAATGTAAGAGTCTACTTTCCAGGCTGACCTTATATCCTTTAAGGGCATAATAGAGGGCATAGATGGTAGTATGTTAATGCTTTCCGGTTTCGCGTTCTTCCCATCCGCTTTTTCCTTCGTCCATATAGACTTCGATAAGGGTTTTCGAAACACGATCATCCACTTCTTCTTCCAATCTGACACGTAACGGGTTGGTTAGGCGTTTGGCCCACTCGAGCACCGGTGTGTAGGGGATTTCCTGATCAACCTGATAGACGAGATAAGCCCATTTTTCATGGAACATACTCCCTTTTTTTACAGGGATCACTTGTTGCATATTGGAAGCGAGAAAACTTAAAGAAAGCGCACGGGTCCAATAAATCCATGGCCCTCCCGTGATGTAGAAATAGGGATTCAACAGGCTGATGCGCGATTCGAGTGAAGCGTTGGCATATTCCAGGTTGATGCCTGCAAAACCAATTCCTGTTTGTTCATTATAAAAAGTAATCCAAGGTATGTCAGCCTCCATTTTCAGATCAGTCAAGTCAGCCATATTCAGCACGTCGTAAACCATTACCTTATCACGGATAATGTCGTACCATGCGGCATGGGTTAGCAACTCCCTTTTGAACACAATTTCAGCATTTCTGAGTGCAAGAGTTTGAAGAGTCTCGTTGATCCTCATGTCTGTTGTCGCAAAAAAATAGGGTACGCCTGGGAAAAAATCATAACGGACAGCAGCATCCACGCCGGGCATATGGCGTAATTGTCCCCAGAATTCACCTGTTGCCAATACCGGACCCGATATGGCATACATATTCTGATCATTTTTCCAGTCGGCTGTATGTGCCCATGCTCTCGGCGGCGCGTAAATATCCGGGTTCCAATGAATGGCTCCATTCGTTTCCATACGGTGGAACAAGGGGTTCGCCACATGAGATTTTAATGTGATCTCATCAATATGACCGGAACTGGGGTGCAAGACAACGTTGAGATAATCATTATCGATAGTCAGGCCGGGGAGTTCGCCCTGAACCTGAAGGTCTGTCCGATACGATTTTGTCAATGCTTTCGGGTTGTTGTAATAAACCAGGAATACCTTACTTGTTTTGGCCGACACATCAGCCAGAAAGGCGACCTTACAGGTAACGGTGGGCATCCAAAGTGGAATGTGTCTTGAGGATTGGCCTTCTTCCAAAGGGTTTAGACTATCTTTGACCATATATTTCTGAATCTCAAATATCTGGCAAGGGACTTCGCTCAAGCTGTAATCTGTAGGATTTACGGCCATTACGCGGATTTCGCGTTTCAGGTCGGTCACCTCGTCAGGATAGAACGGCAGGAGCACTTCGACGGCTTCCTTTTTCCGCTCGATACCGGCAGTTTCGCTCAACACAATAGATTTATAAGCTTTCCATGCCGGATCGAAGCCAGCGACGCCATCCGGAGCCTTCACTTCGACAGTAGCCGAGAGTATTTTATCATTAGGCGAAGGTTTGACCGATTTTTTTATTTTGACTTTTACCTCTATTTTATAGGTTTTCCCGGGTTCCCATCTCACCCATGCAGTGATTAAAGGGGTCTTATAAAGCATATTATCCTGCGATAGAGCATACCCCGAAGGTGGGCGGTGTATAAAACCCGGTTTGTCAGCTTCTTCCACGATATCGCCTTGATAGAGATTGACGAACCTCAGGGTTTTACCGTTAACTATAGCTTCCACTTCAATCATGGAGGATTCAGGCAATTCCAATTCGGCCTTGAGATGATAGAAAGGTATGGCCGGATGCGGATATCCCAATTCAAGATGGTTTATTTTAAGGATTTCAGACTTATTTTTTGCCTGTGTCGAAAAGACAACTCCCCAAAAACACAACATTAATAAAAAAGCTGATCTCTTCATAATGTTTTAATTTCTAATTGTTATCAAATTCCTGTTCTTCAACTCATCCAATACTTTCTGCCAGTCTCCCGCCTCAGCCCACATGTAGTAAGAGAAGTAAGAGGTAGACCTCATAAACAGTGGTACCCATGGCTGAAACTCAGCATAAAAATAATTGGTATCCGGGTTGGAGGGATGATTCATCCACATGTGAAGAAAAATAGGTCGTGTAACGGGATAAGCGCCGACGAAGGCAATATCTTCCTGCGTATCGTAACCGGCATTCCATCCTTCGATGACATCTAACTTTTTTCCGTAATAACGATCGGCTCTCATGCGGTATTCCTGCAATCCGTCTTTTTCCGGAATAATAAACCGATCTTCGAGGCCGTGCGCTTTCCCAATTTCTAAAATAGGTTGCGGCCCGATTATATTCAGTTCGGGATTTATCATCCTCATAGCGAACCGTACTTCGAGCAATGGTGTATTACCGTAAAGGGTATAGAGTTTTTCTATGAAATTTCCGTAATACTCAGCAGTCATACGTAATCGTACGTATTCCCCTTCCCGTTTTTCTACTGTTGCGTCATAAACTTTGTGGGTTTCAATACTCGGCTGGCCGAGAAAATCCTCAAAACCTCCATAGGGATAAAATCCGCGTTCGCGATAGGTACGACGGTCATCATCAGGTTTTTGGGGCCAAAGTTTGAAAAGCACATTATCGTTTTTCTTTTTTACGATATACTCAATTACACGGGCCCCGGTTGTGAGCAGGGTAACCTTTACCTGCTGATTTTCCATCACATATTCGGATATGCCGTCGCCATTGAGATCAACATCTTCCATGCGGGCAAAGCCGGATGAGGCTTCCACACCGAGCTGCGTTGTTGCTTTAAGTCCCAGCGCAGAAGTAGTAACAAGATAGTTCCCCGCCGGCAATTGCAAATCAAATTCCATATCGCAGTAATCGCCGGTAGCTGCGGCGGCGTTTTTCTCCGCTTCAAAAACCCGGTTGGACGGATCATTTATTCCTGCTACATTTATTTTTACAGCAAAAGAATCCTGAGCGGTAAAATTATGCACACTGACGGGGAATTGAATGCCCGATGAAGTACCGTAAAGCAATTCGTGGACCGAAATGACAGGTGGCAGTTCCAGCATGGCAAGGGTCGATTTGGCTGAAAGACCACCCCAATCGTAAGTAAATGCAACTGCATGGCGGCGGTTCATTGCTTTAGTTGTGGGTTCGATACGGAAAGCAAGCGTTTTGGACACTCCCGCGGGCAGGCTAAGGGTCAACTCTTTTTCCCCGCTTATGGACAATTGTTGGGGAAGGTTCACTTTCAACTGTCCTGTTACGGAATGGTCATAAGTATTTGTTACGGTAAGCAAGATCTGATTTCCCCGGGTTTCGGTTTCAAGATTCACCCGGTCCCCGAAATAGTCTTCGAGGTAAACCTTATCGAGGAACAGCAATTGAAGGGCATTGCGGTAATGTTCCGCTCCCATCATGAACCCTCCTTCGGCAATGGCTACGGCGCGGCGGCCCATAATGGCATCCCAAAGTTTTACCTTGTCGAAAGGCTGGCCTTTTTTGTTAAAAAGCACCATATGTGAAGTGGCACCTGTCAGCAGGTCGCCTGTCTGAATGACGAAAGGCATATCTTCATCATTTATTTGCCGGGCGTTCCCCGGATTGGCATAATACCCGTTGTACGGCAGGTTGTCAGCCTGCCTGTCATCGATCTGACGGAAGACATATCCGTTTTTCCTCTTGGCATATTCAATCCAATCCTGAGGAGTAAACATCAGCTGTATCTGCAGGTCGTCGTAATCGGAGCAGTTGTAAACTGGCGGGAACCCCACATCGGCCACGACCGGCAGCCCGCTTTCAGCAACCCAGCCGTCTATTTCCTTTTTTGCCAGAAACTCCATATAGCCATCGAAAATGAACCACGAATTACCTTCATTCAGTCCTTGTCCCATCACATCAATGGGTGTTCCAGGCGTACAGGTTACGCTTTTAATCAGCGTCTGGGCGCCGAACCAACCTCGTTTCAGGTCGTATTCCGAAAGAAGTCCAAGGGTATTTTCAAGCACGGTACGAAAACGAGCCAGTTGTTCCTGTGAAGTTCCGACTACCGCATACAATGTCCGGCCACTCTTTTTCAATACAAAGGCATGGATATTTGAACAGCCTCTTGCTTTAGCCTGATGCCCTACGTTATAATCTTGATTATCTTGAAAAATTCCTTCAGCCTTTTCCAATAGTTTTTTCCCTGTTTCGAATCCGGTATTTGCATAAATCAATACATCGCCCTGGCCGATCGCATCATTCAATTCCTTCACCGACGGATTATCCAGTAATCTGTACGTAGGATTCCTTTTCAGCAATGCCTTGATAAAACCTTCCTGCACCTGAAGGCCTGGCATATGAAGGGCTTCACCCACATCTGCTTTTGCCTGAAGGACAGAGGCATTGATATCGGGGATATTTAGTCGAAAAAGGTTTCCGTATCGATAACGATGCTGATAAACATCCTGCCAATAATAGGTATAACCGTTGAATTTGTAGTTGCTGAAGATTGCTGCGGAAGCATTTACCCTTTCTCTACCGGGAAAAAAGTCGTCAAGCGAAGGTTTCCCCGAGCAGGAAAAGAGAGTACTACAGACAATGATGAACATTAATTTTTTCATCTTAATCTTGTTTATCTTCGGGAAATAGTTTACTGCGCAGGAGTTGTTCCACCCATTGGATATGGTTGGCATTGGGACTGAAATCCTCCCTAATTATGGTCACATTGAATTCTTTAAGCAGGGCCATAAACTCCGTGAGTGCCGTTTCAGGGTCAGGAAGTGTCACGGGGGAACTACCGTTTTCTTTTTCATACGCTTTAAACCGTTCATTCTCGAGCAACAAAACGAATTTAAGCGGAATTTCCTCGCGGTGGATACGATTCCTAAGGGTCTCGTCTTTGGTTACATCAAGCGCCTGTTTCATCAGTAAAGCAGCTTCAGCATACACCGGGACCGTGAGCCAATCAGCCGTATTTTTCATATAACAGCGGAGATAAACTTCCGATTCCTTGATTCTGTTGGTAAGTAAATCCCAATATTGACGTAAGTATGGAGCAGCTTTTTCCCCGTAATAACCGGTGAGAAACTCGTCGATAAGTTGATTTTCATCGAGACCGGGGTTCCACATCAGGCGGGAGATGACCCAATTGCGCATTCTGACAAAGTCGCCTGCGTCGCAATATACGTCACCCTGCTCGAAGAGTCCGATCGTATTGTTTTTTATGAAAAAACGGATGTTCGATGCCAGCGTATGGATATTGGGGTGAGGCAACATATAAGAAGTAAAGTTGGTTACGTAGTCCCATACAAAGAGATGATCTGCTATCTTACTCCATGCCTCGATATCTTCACGGAAAGACTTGTTATGCTCGCCTTCATCCAAAGATTGGGAAAAAGAACATTCGATCGTGCAGAGGCGGACGACTACATTTCTGCGTGGTTTGACTTTCTGAGGCGCTTTGCGCGTATATTGATAAGCAAGCGTTTCCACCCAGATATCAGGAAATTCCTTTTCAATTTCTTCAGCCACACTGTTGACAAACCGGATCAGCGGGCCTGACTCACTGCCTTCTTCCTTTACAATTGCCTGGCATTTTTCGCACTGGCAGGCTCCATGACAGTCGTTCTGGCTAATAGAAATAAAGTCCATGCCGCGATGATTGCGAAGAGTGTCGATTGCATTTCTGATAAATTCTTCACGCATGGCATCGTTTGACAGACAAAGCTGGGCCCATTGATTAGTGCGTTTGCCGTTAACAAGACTGTACCATTCGGGGTGTTTATCAAAGTATTTTTGTGGAGGTAAAATAGGATAGAAAGAATGTACGAAATACTGAAATTTATGGTAGTCTCCATATTGGGGAGTAATTTTTGAAAAGTCACCGTTACATTTCATTCTTGCCGCAAAGACTTCATTGCTGAGTGCTTCCTTGTAAAAGGCTTCACGGTAAATCAGATGCGGAGCATAGTTTATATGCAACATCGGCACTTTCAGTCTTTTCGCTTTAGGGATATATGATTCGGTAGAAGTCCACCAACGCACACCGGCTGCTTCTTCGAGAAAGGTATTTACAGCATAGAGCGTCCCTCTTACCGGATGGCCGACCATAACGATATTTTTTCCGATGGTCTCAATCACTATCCCGTCGTAGGGAAGTTGTGTTACATCGACCGCTGGCAGGAAGGCTTTAACAAGGGAGGAGTTTCCCACAATTAACAGCGGCTTCGAACTGTCGGCTTTTGATTCGCCAACAATAGCAAAATCTGCTCCGGTGATCTCGTCAAGGTGTTTTTTAAGTTCTCTGGCAGCAGTGGTCTCCACAAGTGTCGGCGCATCCGGAAGCACAATTGAATACTCTGCTTTTCCACCGCTCGATAATGTCAGTTTATCAGATTCGGAACAGGCGCTTATCAGTAATAATGCGCCACACATAGTCAAAAAAAGAAAACTCTTTTTTCCAGACTTGCGTATTATGTTTAAATGAAAATGGTCCATGTCATTAATAATTTATTGTTTTTTTAATAGTAATTATCCCCACTGCCTGACACCGTAAACACCCTTAGACTCTCTTGGTCTATTTCACTTGCAAGCCGTTTCCTGCTACGCTCTTTTTAATTTTTTTGCAAAACTTATCGACTATGTAATAAATTTCCATTAATATTGTATCCATAGCTTAAGAGTATTTTATGATAAATTTAGTATTTACAACATCTTAAAGACAAACAAAATTTTTTTCGTATGAAACGACCCCCGTCTAATAAGGGTATATAAGATGATAAATTACGAAATAGTCGACATAGTCAACAATGCGAGTTCCGTACGACATTAGCGTTAAAAAATAAATTATGTTCATTAAAATTAGTCATTTTAAGTCGCCTTCGTTCCTCGATTGTTAATTCTCGCAATGGTATAATGCAAACAAGTTTACCTTCTGCTCGTATTGCTTAGCGAAAATGTTCGTATGAAAATAACACTTTCTCAGGTCTAACCCTGTTCGATAATATTTCATTCTTTACACTGATTGTTTAAAGATTCCTTTCATTATACCGCATTCACGCTTCTATTAAGGTAGACAGGGAAACCGGCGGAAACGCACAAGCCAATATATATTTTCTCAAAAAAATATGAAATTATTTAAATTTTACTACTGAGATTATCTCGATTACGAATATCATAAATAAATACATCTTTTATTTCATTTAGAAATAAGGAAAAGTAAACAGGGGTAAGTTGAAATAAGAATGGGGCTTAAATGAAGAAGTAAGAATTAATTAAGGATTTCCAATTCATTTTAAAAAAACAGAAAAGAAATATATTGAAGCGCTTTTCTCAAATCGCTCAACGCCTTGGAAATATGGTTTTCCACCGTTCGTTTATGGATATTCAGACGGGAGGCGATTTCATCACTCGAAAACCCTTCTTTCCGGCTCATCTTAAATATGCGCTGACGTTGTTCAGGCATTTGCGAGACCACAAGGTCGATCAGTAAAGCAAGGTCTTTGGCGAACATATCCTGTTCCGGTTCATATGTTTCCGACTGAGCTAACCGGCTAAGGGTATATTTTTCCTTTACAAGGGTATGTTCATAATAGTTATAGATCATGTGACGTGCCATGGTAAATAAATAAGCCTTGAACGATTTGATTTCTCCCATAGTCTTGCGGTTTACCCACACTTTATAAAATATCTCCTGTGCCATATCATACGCTTCTTCCTCATTTTTTATAAAACCGTATAAAAAATGATAAACCTTAGGGTGATATGCAAGGAATAATAATTCGTATGACCGATGATCCCCCTCAGCAAGATTTGTCAGGCATTCTATTTCAAGTGTCTTATCCATGTAAAAACTATTCACATGTAAAAAGAGAGTTCCCCTTAGGGGTAAATCTCATAGGTTGTTGTCAGTAGGATATCAAAAAATAATATTTACATTAAGTAAACACAGAACATACTTATTGAACGTTTTCTTTAAGCTAAATGAGCAAAGTCAAACTTATTTGAATGTTTTCGATAAGCGAGCACAGAGGAAAAATTTGTTTTTACTATGTCGAGCATAGAAAACAACTGAATTTATTGAACATATTTTTGCAAAGATGCGAAAATATTATGAAACAAAACAATGGCTACTAATAAATTAATGACTCAATTGAATCTAATTTACTGACGTTCGTTTCTTATTAAAAAGTCATTATATAGGATTCACCTTCGTTGATTTGAATATGTTCCAGTTTTTTTTCTCTGCCATCCGAAAGTGAAAACTTATCCAAAGACAAAGATCCCTTCAGCACTTCCAGTTTCGCACCTGAATCCTCCACCTCACAAAGGCCCCAGGCATAGCCATTACTCCAAAAATATGTTCCGGGACGAGAAGTAATAGACATAGTCTTATCTGTTCCTGAGTACTGAAACTCACTTAGTGCAACAACAGAGGCCCAACTGGCCATTGAACGGGCATAATGATGTCCGCATTCGGGCTCACTAAACGGGTTTCGTTTAGCCCCGTCATGACGTTTACGGATTGCCCCGATACATTTCAAAGCATCTTCCTCCATACCCTCATAAATCATTCCAACTGCTGTACTGTATTCAAAACCCGTCATAACCTCTGCGAAATAAGGGAAAGGGACTTCTAACCGGCCGTTTGGCCAGGAAGCCATCAAGAGGCCGGACTCATCCCCCATTACATAAGAACGCATATTATTAAAGTGACGGCTAAAGTCTTCCACATAATTGTATTTCATAATGCTTTTCAGGGTTGTTCGTATATGTTCTTTATTACCCAGATACTCCAAACCACAAATATGTGCCATATATTGCCCTACCAATTGATCCACAAGACATCCCCGACCTAACTGGAATGGAGGAATAGGTGTATCAGGTTCATTCATATCCAGAAACTCAAATGTGCGGGGATCTGTAATTTTATGTTCGTAATATTCTCCATTAAAAAGATTATCATCCATCCAGGCACTTCCTTTTTCAAAAAGACGACGGCATTTTCCTGCGAAAGCTTTATCCTTCATGGCTAAAGCCATTTTTTCCGCAGCACGTAAAGCTCCCATATACCAAAAACCCATCTGAGGATTAGGACCATAGTAATCAACATCCATTGTATTATGTTGACGACCTTCCATAACTCCATCCTGATTCCCGTCCCAGCCTTTTTCAGTCCATGCATATGAGAGCACTTTCTTTATCTGCTCCCAATTAGATGTCAGAAATTGATTATCTCCCGAGAGTTGCCATTCCCTATAAACTTTCATGATACACCCCATCTGTCCGTCCGCGGCGGCGGCATTCCCTCTATCAGCTTCCGACAAAGGTAAGGACGCCCGAAAGTTCATCAAGCCATTCTCTTTTGTTGCATAGTTAAATTCCACATCCCGCATCGTCTTAGCCAGATTCCCAAAAAGAAAAGGGGTTGCCACTTCATAATTCCAGACGTGGGTACATGAGCCGGCACAGGATCCAAAACGGTCCATGACACCTTCCCAGCCCATCAAATGTCCACCGGGTAACCGGAATACTGTTTGCGAGCGTAATGTTGCCAGATTAAATAAAGCTGCCTCTTTCACTATTTCCGGGTAAGAAGCTTTTAATAATGCATTTACAAAAGAAAGTGTTTCTTTTTCCAAACCGGGGATTTGAGGGACCATCTTTTCTGCCGCGTCCCAGGCATCGGTATATAACTGACTATAATAATTTCCTACAATCGTATCCGACCAGGCTTTACGGTTTGGGAAATTCCAGGTAAGGAAAAAAGTGAATGTTTTTTTACCGTGAGGTGGAATTATTTTCTTTATAGCTAATGAAGCCATTGGATCCTGATCTTCTGATTTATCCCGCTCCGTCAAAACACCATCTTCACTAAAATCATCCCAAAAATTAAGTATTCCGTTATTCCAACTATCTTGCTTCGACGAAGTACGGAATGTAATTCCCTCCATAGTCTGGGTTACTAACGCCATTGTACCCCAAGCGGAATCTTTCCGACCTACACTATCCGAATAGAAATAAATCCCTTGTAAACCCTTCGTCTGTCGGTATTCATTTTTATTATTTTTTGCCCCTGTGGGTATATAATCTCCTTTCCAGTCTGTTCTGAACTGACTTCCGTCTTTTCCTATAAAATTACGTATAGAACCACAAACGGCTACTTCGAGCGATTGGCCGGTAGTATTCTCTACTTCATAAGAAAGTATAGCGATAGGAAGGCTACTCGCATCCTCATCAGTAGGGACTAAAGGATTAAATCCTTTAATAGTTACCTTTACCGGCATTGTTTTATCTGACAAGTGAACCTGTCCAAAAGGATAAGCAGCATCAAAAGAAGCCTCTTCGAAACGGGGTAATCCATGATGATTTACCGGACGTCCCTCATAATGAAGATATTCATGTGTATATAATGGCCCAGATAAAAGGGATGTAGAAGATTTTCCATCCAGAGGTTTTGTATAGATGGCAAAAAAAGGAGCGTTGTTGCCTGTTGTTACCGTACTGTATTTTTTACCTGGGACATTCATAATTTCCCAGTCACGAAGTTCACCACGGCCACCCAAAGAAACAGTTCCGGTACCGATACCTCCTAACGGCAGCGCTATTTGAAAAAGATGATCCCTGTCATAACTTTTTAAAATCGGCCATTCCTGCGGTTTCCACTCCTGAGAAAAGACCTTTGAATACATTAGAAAACAGAGAAAAGTCAATCTGAGTATTTTCATTGTTATTTATTTTTGAAAATCAAAGGAGTCTTTTATTGTTTTGTGATAACTACCCGGTTCCGGTCGTCTGTATGTTCAATGGTGATGCTTGCAACATCATCCACCGATAAATCATGAAATGATTCACCTCTTTTCGTTTCCCCGCCTGCTATTTTAACTTCGTAGTTGCTATAAAACTCGTCCACTTCCAAGGCCGCCAATTCCTTAAAATTTCCGGGAGAAACTTTCCTCACAAGTTCTTTCAGAAGAGCAAAATCGAATTCTTTGGTACAGATGAAAATTGCACCGTCCGGGAAGTTCAGCGTATCCGCCTTCTCAACCCTAAAATAAGCAATATCTTCCGGGATTATAAGATTGATATCTGTTTTTTTATTATCCAGATATACATCGGAACTCTCCCGCCAAGGTTCTACATACTCTTTTCTGTAATAGACAAAGATGTCATCTTTCACGGTCGGTTCAAAATCCGTTAAAGTCCAGGAAATCGTATTTTCTTCTTTTGTATATCCTGCGGGAGTAATACGCCAAATATCCTGATCGGGGATATCATGGATATTTACTTTTATCGTTGCCTTCCCGATAGTTTCACTCCAATTGGCACCGGTATGCAACACATAATTGAAAAAATCATTCCGTTTGTTAGTTCCTTTCGGTAATGAGTAACGGACCTTTATCCACCGGGTTTCTCCTTTTGGGAATGTCGTGTTCCAAATATACCAGGGCCTTACATTCGGACTTCCGTCCTTCGAAGCGACGACGATGACACCGAGCTGTCGGGACTGTCTGTTAGCCTCCCGCATTTTAACTGATAAGAGACTGTCTTCTTTCAGGATATCCTGTTTTTTATGAGCGATGGATTTTTCCTGTGACGATACTTCCTGAAAATCAAAACCGTATATTTTTATATCTTCCACCGGTTGGTCGTCAACCCAAACCTTAAACCGGTCGCCTTCCGAATTTTGCCCGACAAACAACGACGTTTTCCATCCGAAATAAAAATCCATAATAGGAAAACCAACTTCCACTATTTCCGTTTCCCCGAGATTTTTCATTTCGAAAAGAACCTCCACTGTAGAACTATCTTTATACAAATCCACCGTAACTACCTCCGAAACCATTCGTACCGAGGTCGAGGAAAGTGGGCTCAAATTAGGTGCCGATACCCGATTGGGTGCAATATCCCCTATTGCAAGTGACGGTAAAAGAAGGAAGAGGCACAGGCATACAAGGCAGTTTGTTTTCAATTCCTGTTTCATTTTAATCAAGATTAGCAATGTGAAAAATAAGTTGATCGTTTATAAGTAATCAATAATTATATTTTGAAATTCTCATCTTCGGTTATTATGTCTCGCTCATAGGCAAGACAAAGCTACCAATTTATTTTCACATAATAACTGCATTAAACGGTTACTCTACATTCCGTTTGTGGTGATTTTCAAAAGAAAATCATGTTCTAACGGATAAATCCGGAAAACAGTGAAAATTTGTCCAAAACAGATAAGATAAAATTCTTAATTGATGTTATATTTGTACTGGAAAGCAAAATCTAAAAAACATAGTAAATTATTCACTAAAGTATATACACATGAAGTCATTTTCTTATGTTATTTTTTTAACAATGTTGATGTGCACAATATTTATTCGTATCCAAGCGCAGGATAAAGCTCCGGATTGGGAAAACCCGGAAATTTTTGCGGTAAATACCGAAAAGACAAGGGCGACGGCTATTCCCTATGCCGATGAACGGACCGCCATCGCCGATGAGTATGAAGGCTCACCTTATTATCAATCTCTGAACGGAACGTGGAAGTTTCACTGGGTACCGAAGGTAGATGAAGTACCGGCCAGTTTTTTCACTGAAAACTATGACGACAGTGCCTGGGGAAAAATGCCTGTTCCCGGCAACTGGGAATTCAACGGTTACGGTATTCCCATGTACGTGAATATCGGTTTTGGATTTCCGAGCAACCCTCCCCATATCGATCGGAACGACTCGCCGGTAGGCACCTACCGGCAGACGTTCACCATTCCTGAAACATGGAACGGCAGAAGGGTATTGCTTCACTTTGAAGGGGGTACCAATTTCATGGTTGTCTTTGTAAACGGGCAGCAAGTCGGGATCAATAAAAATGCCAAAAGTCCGGCGGAATTCGACATTACCCCCTACATCCGTCCGGGAGAAAATCTATTGGCGTGTCAGGTACATAAATTCAGTGACGGTTCCTACCTCGAAGACCAGGATATGTGGCGCCTGGGAGGGATCAACCGCAGCGTTTACCTGTACAGTACGGATGACACCCGAATACAGGACTTCTTCGCCCACCCCGGTCTGGACGACACATACCGGCACGGGCAATTCAGTATCGAAGTGCAGTTAAAAAACTACACCAGTCAGGTGCAGAACCGCAAACTGGAGGTCTCTATCCTGGACAACAATGGAAAAAGTGTCTTCCGCCAGACAAAGAATGCAACGATAAGCGCTTCTCTTTCTCAAGAGATCAGCCTCTCCGGAAGGATATCCAACCCGGCCAAATGGACGGCAGAAATTCCGAACCTCTACACGCTTCTGCTGACCCTTAAAGATGAAGGAGGTAACCTGATTGAAGCGACATCCACCAAAATCGGGTTCCGCAGAGTGGAGATCAAAGACGGACAGTTACTGGTGAACGGACAAAAAGTATTCCTGAAAGGTGTCAACCTGCATGAATTCAATACAAATAAAGGGCAGATAGTGGACAAAGAGATCATGATGCGTAATCTGCAATTGATGAAAGAACTGAATATAAATGCTGTCCGCACCTCGCATTATCCGCAGGCTCCTTTATGGTATAAACTCTGCGACGAATACGGTATCTATCTGGTGGACGAAACCAATCTGGAGTCGCACGGACTGGGTTACGGCCCCAGGAATGTTTCCAACTTCCCGGAGTGGCACGGACAACATATGGATCGCATCACCCGTCTGGTGGAAAGGGATAAGAACCATCCTTCGGTGATTATCTGGTCACTGGGCAACGAAGCCAGTAACGGAAAAGCTTTCTTTGATATGTATGACTGGGCCAAGCAGCGCGATCCGAGCCGTCCGGTGCAGTACGAACAGGCCGGACGCAACAGAAATACCGACATTATCTGTCCCATGTATCCTTCCTGGGAAAGCATGAAGCGCGACGCCGCCGAAGACCTGGGACGCCCCTTCATCATGTGCGAATATGCCCATGCAATGGGTAACAGTATGGGTAACTTTCCGGAATACTGGGAACTGATGCGCAGCAGCAAAAATATGCAGGGCGGCTTCATCTGGGAATGGTATAACCACGGATATCCTACCCACGACGAGCAGGGACGTTTCTACTGGGCATACGGGGGCGATCTGAAGGGATACAACAAGATGAACGATGGCAATTTCTGTATGGACGGCCTTATCACTCCCGACCAGAATTATATGCCCCATACCCATATCGTGAAAAAGGTCTATCAGAACATTCTCTTTGAAGCGAAAGACCTGAGCAGAGGACTTATCACCGTTATCAACGATTTTAAATTTACGGATCTGACCAATGAAGGGTTCGGTTATAAATGGGTACTGCTGAAAAACGGAAAAACGGTTACCGAAGGGGATTTCAATGTGGAAGTCCCGGCAAATTCCAGCAAAGATGTCCAACTGAAGCTCCCTACGCTACAACCCGAAAACGGTACGGAATATTTCCTCCACCTGTTTGCCTACGACAAGAAAGGAAATGAATTCATCGAACCCGGTTTTGAAGTAGCAAAAGAGGAGTTCGCTTTTGAAGCCAATAACTATTTCGTTTCTACAGAACATGCAGGTAGACTCGAAACATCCCGCCAGGACGAAACCGTAACCGTGACATCCGGCAACATAGAATATATCTTTTCGAAAAAAGACGGCAGGTCGCTGATCAGTGTAAAAGCAAACGGACGGAATATTTTCAGAGAGTTGCCCCGTTTGAATTTCTGGAGGGCTCCCGTCGACAATGACTTCGGTTCCTGGGAACAGTATAATCTTCGCCTCTGGGATGCAGCAGGGCATAATGTGATTTACCGGTACCGCAATATGGAAGAAAATAATAACGGCACATCATTTATGTATCGGGCCAAACTCAGGGGAATCGAAGCTTTTGTGGATGTCACTTACACCGTCAATAACAACGGAAGCCTTACCATCGACCTCCATTACCAGGCACAGAGCGACGAACTGCCGGAAATGATGCGTTTCGGTGTGCTGATGGTCTTACCGGAAGAATACAATCAATTCCGTTGGTACGGACGCGGACCGTGGGAGAATTATGTAGACCGGAATACCGATACATTTATGGGTATCTGGGAAAGTCTTGTAAAAGATCAAGCCTATACTTATTATCGTCCGCAGGAAACCGGGAATAAAACGGATGTCCGCTGGCTAACACTCCAAAACGAAGCAGGTAAAGGTATACGGGTGGAGGGGGCACAACCGCTCTCGGTAAGTGCGACCAACCACCGGCCGGAAGACCTTGACCCGGGAATGACTAAGAAACAGCAGCATTGGTCGGATGTACTTCCCCGTAAAGAGACCGTACTCTGTGTGGACCTGTTCCAGCGGGGTGTAGGCGGGTTAAACTCCTGGGGAGCCAAACCGCTGAATGAATATAGGTTCTCAGATAAAGAGTACCGGTACAGTTATACTATCAGTTTATTAGAGAATTAAAAAATCTGCCCGCCTCGGCGGGCAGATACTATCGTCAATACTAAATAAGTTCGAAATGTTGCAGTGCCTTTAAGATACCGTCATTATCCACCGAATCGGTGACATAATCTGCAGCCCGTTTGACATCGTCATTTGCATTTCCCATTGCGATGCCTGTACCGGCATGACGAAGCATTTCAATATCATTTCCGCCATCGCCGAAAGCCATTGTCTCTTCCAACGAGAATCCGTAATAGTCACAGAATTGATCTATCCCCACGCCTTTGTCCACCCCCTTGACTATGACATCGGCAAAAGTCGGATACCACCGCATAGCCGAACAGTTCGGTAACAGGCTCATCACTTCCTCTTCCTGTGAATCTTTGAAAAAAGCCGTCAACTGAAATAATTCCTTGTCCCTATAATAATCAAGGTTATTCATCGGAGCCATATCCTGTTTCAACAAGTTCATCAGGAATTTCATCTCTTCATCGATATAATTTAAAGAAAGCTTATGTTCTTCCACAAAAAGACAGGGAAACTCCCTTTCCTGTTGTAAATAATCGATGAAACGATTGACATCCGACCGGTCAATACTCTTTTTGAATATCACGGTATCAGTGCCCTGCAGACAGTAACAGCCATTCATCGTAATATATCCGTCAAATTCCATATTGTCCAGATTATTGATCACTGAAAAGTGCCTGCCGGTAGCGATAAATACTTTAATCCCTTTTTTCCTGATCATCTCGATCGATTTCCGGGCGGAATCGGGTATCCGATGTGTTTTGAAACTGACTAATGTACCGTCAATATCAAAAAATATTGCTTTAACCATAAATGCCTTTAACCTGACTTTTGTACAAAAGTACAAAATATTCACCGTTTTACCTCATTTCGGGGGAACATGGTTTTGAAAAATGCCTCAACAAGGTTTCGAAACGTATATATATAACATGGGAAATACAAACAAAGAGGCGCATAGATGTAAGATTATATATGGGGAAATTCACTGATCCTTCAGCATTCCCCGGGCTTTTTCGATAATAGTATCCCGGTTCATTTCTTTGTCGCCTTCCAGCATATTTACATATATATCGGGCTCCACGCCGAACTCAATATGCTCTTTCTCTGCATTGAACATAGGAGATGCTGAAAAACGGACCGACCAACCGTTGGGTAGTTCGGAAGTGAACGGCAATCCGCTGCCTCCTCCTGTCTTGTCGCCTATAACGGTTACATTGGGGGCGTATTTCATAATACTGACAAACTCGTTGGTAGCGCTGTAACACCCTCTGTTCGTGAGGACAATTACCGATTTCTGATAACGCACCCTGTCGGAACTCTCTACATATTTAGGATACAACGACGAGAAATCATTATGTCCGGGACCGACTTTATGAGAGATATAACCGATGAGGCGACGTTCGTTAAAAAAACGGCTTACCATCCTCTCCACATTGGTGAGACTACCGCCTCCATTGCTTCTCACGTCAATGATGAGTCCTTTGCAGATAGCCATCCTGTTTAATATCTGATCGAGATTTCCCTCCCCCACATCATTGGAAAAACTTCCGTAATAGATATAACCGATATTGTCTTCCAGTATCTTATACTTCATTCCGGAGGCAATACTATAATCTTTTCCGAGATAATACTCCTGAACAGAGGAATCAAAATTAGCAGGATAATCCTCCTGCCATTCCCAGTAACGGGTTACATCGTGCGCAGCGGATAAATTCACATGCCCGTCCTTCAATTCCGCGAGCATTTGCCCCATGAGTTTGAACAGGGCATCATTATCCATATCGGAAGTAATGCGTGCACTGTATTCCCCGTATACCGCATCCCAATCGATATTTTTATACTCAAAAAAACAGTAATTCCTGTCCAGAATAGTCCACAAAGCATCGAAATTACCCCTCGGATGGTCATCGAACTGCATACCCATATCATTGCAACTCAACCAAAGGATAAATTGCAATAATAGAAGTACGGTATATTTTCTCTTCTTCATCTGTATATTGAACGGTAAAACAGTTCCATCTCTCGAAGAGTTCCACAGCCGGACAATTTGCCGGAACGGGAAATTAAATTATCCGCAGGGAATCTTGCTGACCCTTATAGAGTGCCTTCCTCCTTCAAAAGGGGTATTCAGGAACATCACCAGGATCTCATAGATTTCCTCTTCACTCAGAAACCTCCCCGGCAGCGCGAGTACGTTTGCATCATTATGAGCCCGCGCAAGGGAAGCCACTTCCGGATTCCAGCACAAAGCGGCACGGACGCCCCGGTGCTTATTGAGTGCGATGCTGATCCCTATTCCTGTTCCGCAGATAGCCACCCCCGGATAGCATTCGCCGTCCTCTATAGCCTGAGCGAGGGGATGAGCGAAATCCGGATAATCACTTCTTTCTTCTGAGTAAGCCCCGAAATCCCTGTACGGGATTCCTTTTTCTTCGAGCACTTTGATAATGAATTGCTTTGCCTTATAACCCGCATGATCGGATGCCAGGCCTATGGGTTTTTCTGAATTATCGAATAAAGACATGGGGATGAGTTTAAAGAGGGACGGCCATCGGCAATCACCGATAACCACCCGTTTTTTTATTATAACAACTTCTTAACCTGTTCATAGACGTTCTCACCGGTGTATCCCAGTTTCTCGTCAAGTATCTTATAAGGAGCAGAAAAACCAAAAGAGGTCATTCCCCACACAGCTCCGTCGGAACCAACCAGTCCTTCCAGAGTTACGGGAAGTCCCGCAGTGAGGCCGAATTTCTTTTTTCCTTTGGGTAATACCGCATCCTGGTATCCGGCAGGTTGAGCTCTGAACAGCCCTTCCGACGGAACGGAAACAATACGTACCTTCACTCCATCTGCGCGCAGCAGATCGGCGCCTTCCACCAAAGTAGCCACTTCCGATCCTGACGCGAGCAATATCACATCATAATCCGCATCATCCTGCACAATGTAGGCTCCCTTTTCTGCGTTCAGCGCTTCACTGAAACGCGCTTCACCAGCCGGAAGGTCTTTGATATTCTGGCGGGAAAGGATCAGTCCTGTCGGCGTTTCACTATTTTCCATTGCCATTTTCCAGGCTACGGTCGTCTCGTTGGCATCGGCAGGACGAAGTACGAGCATGGAATTCTTACCGTGATGATTCTGGAGTTTCTCCAACAGACGTATTTGTGCCTCGTGCTCTACCGGTTGATGGGTCGGGCCGTCTTCTCCCACACGGAATGCATCGTGTGTCCAGATAAAAATAACCGGCGTTTGCATCAATGCCGCCACCCGGATGGCGGGCTTCATGTAGTCGGAGAAGACAAAGAACGTTCCGCAGGCGGGAATAACCCCTCCATGAAGGCTCAATCCGATACTGAGGCAAGCCATGGTAAATTCGGAAACCCCCACCTGTAAAAAAGCACCCGAGAAATCATCTTTTGCAAAGGCTTTGGTATATTTCAAAAAGCCGTCTGTCTTATCTGAATTGGAGAGGTCGGCAGATGCCACAACCATATTCTCCACCTGTTTTGCCAATTCGCCCAGCACAGCGGCCGAAGCTGAACGAGTCGCGTCATTCGGCTTCTGCTGAATGGCCGACCAATCGATTTGCGGCAGTTCGCGCCCGAACCACTTACGCTTTTTCTCCGCCAGTACGGGATTGGCCTTAGCCCATTCCTCCTGTCTCGCTCTTTTTGCAGATACTATTTCTTTTAGTTCCTTCCTGCGTCCGGCATAAAGGCTTTCCGCCTCGGGGAAAATCACGAAAGGATCTTCCGGATCTCCACCCAGATTCTTGACCGTCTGTCCGAAATCAGCCCCCGCAGCACTTAACGGTTGCCCGTGTGTGGATACCTGGCATTCGAATGAAGTGCAATCTGCCGCCAGTGCACCACGTCCCATCACGGTATCCCCTATGATCAGCGTCGGTCTTTCTTTTTCAGCTTTCGCCTCAGTCAATGCACTGCGGATCTCGTCCACATCATTACCATCGATGGTAATCACTTTCCACTTCCAAGCTTCATATTTTTTCGCTACATCTTCACTGGTAACCACCTCGGTGGTAGTAGAAAGTTGTATATTGTTGGAATCATAAAACATGATCAGGTTGCTCAACCCCAAATGGCCGGCAATCCGTCCTACTCCCTGGGAGATCTCTTCCTGGATACCACCGTCGGAGATAAAACTATAAATAGTATGATCCATGGTATCTCCCAACCTTGCCTCCAAGAATTTAGCTGCAATAGCAGCACCGGCGGCATAAGCATGGCCTTGCCCCAACGGGCCGGATGTATTCTCCACACCCCGCATCACATCGATTTCGGGGTGCCCTGGCGTGGGACTAGCCCACTGGCGAAACTCCTTTAATTCATCTAACGAAAATTTGCCGCTGAGACAAAGCACAGAATACAGCATCGGCGACATGTGCCCCGGGTCGAGAAAAAACCGGTCTCTTGATTCCCATGTCGGATCTTCGGGATCATACTCTAAAAATTCAGAAAAGAGGACATTGATAAAATCGGCGCCGCCCATTGCTCCGCCGGGATGACCTGATTTTGCCCGCTCTACCATTGATGCCGAGAGAATTCGAATGTTGTCGGCCGCTTTGTTCATTAATGCATTATCGTTCATAAAGTATAGGTAAATATAGTGTATGAAAAAGTTATAATTTGCAATTCATTCGTAATTTAACGCTGACAGGGTTAATTATTCGCAAAGGTAATTCTTTTTTTAATTAGCGGACTGAAATAATTGACATGATTGAGAGTTTTTTTGGCATGCTTTTGCGGATTTTTACGATAGATTGCCGATCCTGTAATAGGAATAACCATAATTTTGTTACTTTTACACCTTTCATAGCGTAGTTGTCCGGTGGTTAGCCAACAGTAGCGCGGAACCGAATAACAACGGAGTTGAATAACGTGAATGCAGTGAAAGAATAACACGTTGTGAATAACACGAACGCAATGAGCAAATAACGAGCGAAGCACGAATAACGGCGTAGCCCAACAGATAATGAGTTTAAGTAAAAACAAAATAAAATATATCCGGTCGTTGAACGAGAAAAAATTCCGCAACGAACACAATACTTTCGTAGCTGAAGGAACAAAGTTGGTTTTCGACCTGCTGGGAACCTGCCGCTGTCAACTGATCACCGCACTACCCTACCTCTTATCGTCTCATCCCGAATTAAAGGCAGAAGAGATTATCACGGCGAATGAAAACGAATTAAAAAAGGCTACTTTCCTGAAAACAGCACCGCAAATCATGGCTGTTTTTTATCGTCCATCGCAGGAGATTGAAAAAATTGATCTGAACAACCGGTTATGCCTCGTGCTCGACGGTATCCAGGATCCCGGGAATATGGGCGCCATTGTCCGTATTGCAGACTGGTTCGGTATCGAACATATCATTTGCTCCTACGACACAGTGGATATCTTTAACCCTAAAACCGTACAAGCCACTATGGGAGCCATTGCCCGGGTAACTGTATTTTATACCGATCTTGTGGAGTTCCTGCAACAACAATCGCATTTCCCCATCTACGGGACTTTCCTCGAAGGGGATAATATTTATTCTGCCCCGCTTTCAGATAATGGTTTCATTGTTATGGGAAGTGAAGGCAGGGGTATTGGCAGTGAAACGGAAAAGTTGATCAATAAAAAACTTTTTATCCCGAATTTTCCGGAAGGAAGAGCTACTTCCGAATCATTGAACGTGGCAGCAGCCACCGCTATCACCTGTGCGGAGTTTCGGCGTAGGGAAAGATAGTATCTGTAATTTTTCCGGATAACCGGCTATAGAGGAATTTTAAGAAATCCGTCCCCCGGTATGTACAGGATAAGACAAAAAAATCACGTATGTAAAATACGTGATCACCTAAAACAAATCTAAAAAGGATAAAAACTCACTTCCGTGAGAGTGGGTGGAGAACGGGGCTCGAACCCGCGACCTTCGGAACCACAATCCGACGCTCTAACCAGCTGAGCTACATCCACCATGTTCTTAAATCGAGTGCAAAGGTACATCTTTTTTCTAAATTCACACCCAAATCAGCAAAAATTTCTTTGTTCAAAATATCTAAATTCGTAATGATAGCAGAAAAGGATATCACGCGTGTATATCCTCGTATAACATCATGCCAACCTGTCCGCTAAATGCGTTTAGTTCGTAAATCTTTAAAAACCTGCAACAATTCCGTCAGGCATAATCACATGATAGATTTCATTCTTGGACTGCTGCCTCACCTCTGATGTTATATGTACTGTCACATCTGTATTTTCAGAAGTAACATACGCACAGTTTGGCGTATTTCCATTTGGCTCGGTAGTAGCGGAAACAGGTTGATGAGCCACAAGCCCTGACAAGGGTATTGGTATATCGCCGATCATTGGGCGCTTGAATGTTATTTCAGCTTCAGGTATATACCGCTTGTTATCCTTAAAACAATATATCTCCACGAAAGCCTTATTATCATTGCGCCATAAAAGCTTTCTACCGGAAAATAACAATCGTCCAATCCGCGTAATCGTCCCATCCTTCCTGTCCGTTATTGTCATACAAACCCAAGTATGAGGCTCACCTTTAAACTCTATCGTTTCCTCTTTTATTAAAGACAATGTATATGTCCCTTTTGTCCATTCGTAAGGACGCCTTACACTGCAAAATTCACCTTCATTGCCTGCACTGGCGCACAACCCATTCTCATACATCTCCACATATTCTACTCCTATGGGCGTTACCTGATCATAGCTCCAGCGGGAAAAGATACCCCCTTTTCCTTCCTCTCTTGTCTCGGTCAAATTCTCTTTTGTAGGAGATCCGCCTATATTTGTCTGGATTCCGGCATAAAATTGTTCACCATTAAAAGTTCCGTTAAAGGGGGATATATACAGACAATAATCTGTTGACACCTCCTGATTAATCATTATATCCATATCTATACGCTGGAAATCAATAATACTGTCGGCATAGGACCATTTAACCTGCATCAGATGCCAGGGTAACGAAGGAAGAGTAATATTCTTCAACTCTGCAAGTTCATAAATGTCACCTTTAAATTCATTTATTGTGCCGGCATATTCTTCCAGCCTCTGCCTCTTTCTTTCTTTTTGTTTCAAGAGAAACGGATCCAAAATTTCGACCGTTTTCAAACCATTTTCATTATCTCCTTTATTGAAATATAGAGATCGCAAGAAAGGTATCATCTCATCTTTAAACACACTTCCATAATATTTTTCCATGAACGAGGGCAATTGCAGGAAAAAGCTATCCGGTTTATTCAGGTGTATGTTGGTTAAAAGTTTATAGGAATCCGTAGTAAAAGGATGAAAAATACTGTCCTTGTGTTGGCCGTAAAAATCGATGGCCTCTTCGAATCGCAATCCGTATAACAGATCGGCCAATTCCTGATCGTAATTTCTCGTTTGAGCGGGGAGTGTCAGCGCTCCAAAACCAATTAACAAAAATAGAATAATGGAACATTTCATAATATTTCTTTTAATAAAGTTGATGAATGTCTTTTACAATCTGGCAAGATTATTGATATACTCATTTTTTTATTAAAAATCAACCCGATATAATTGGGAAATATAGAGGAAAAAACGACAAAAAACAAATTTTTATACATTTTTAAACAATATACAGAAACATATGGATAACTTCCTCATTCACAAGATCCGAAATCCTGTGATTGCGAAGACAACCTATGCAAACCTCATTCGGTTGACCTGAGGTCTTTTATGCGCCAATCCGGTAAAATTTTCATGTGATATACTCTTCTTGCCTGAAAAAAATAGTATATTTACAGAATATTAGGATGCGCCTCGGACAAGCTTAAACAAGTTGGGCTTGTCTCTCGGCTTTCATTATATTGAAGTTGTTTCAATTCAAAAAACGAATCGACTGTGTCAAAAAAAGTCAAACTGTCCGTATTGGGAATATCTTTCAGCCAGGTGCAAGCCGGAGCCTATGCGCTTATCTTCGCAGAAGAGAACGGTATCCGCCGGCTGCCGATTGTCATAGGAACACCCGAAGCGCAATCCATTGCCATCGTAATGGAGGGGATTACCCCTCCCAGGCCTCTCTCGCACGACCTGATATGCTCTATCTGGAAAGAACTGGGGATTGAATTGCTGGAGGTTTTGATCCATAAGTTTGAAGACGGGGCCTTTTTTTCAGAACTGCTGCTGTTACAAAACGGCAAAGAGTACCGTATCGACTCCCGCACCTCCGACGCGGTAGCGCTCGCTATCCGCACCCACTCTCCCATCTTCACTACGGAGGAGATCATGCAGAAAATGGCGATCGTATTCGATGAACAGACACCCGAAAGCTCACCGGAGTTGAAGGGTAATGAGCCCGTTCAGGAAGACGAGGAACTGTCGGATCTTCGCCTGGACGCCCTCAAAAATCGTCTTGATGATGCTGTGAGAGAAGAGAATTACGAGTTGGCTACCCGCCTGCGTGATGAAATAAACCGAAGGGAAAATAAATCCTGAATCCGGGCATATGGCTGATACACTCTTCTATTCTCCCGGTATCCGGCAAAATTCCCTGCTTCCCGAAAAGGAATCGCAACACTGTGTAAAAGTGCTCCGTATGCGGGAAGGTGACAGGCTGACCGTCACCGACGGGGAAGGTTCTTTTTATGAATGTATACTCATCCAGGCCCATCCGAAACATTGCCTGGTAAGTATCCAAAACAGCGTTGATAAACCCAAAGGGTGGAATTACGGGCTCCGGATAGCTTTTGCCCCCACTAAACAGATGGAGAGGAACGAATGGTTCGTAGAGAAAGCCGTAGAGATCGGAATCGACCGCTTTACCCCTATCCTCTGCAATTACTCCGAACGAAAAGAGATCAAAAAAGAGCGGCTGGAAAAGATTGCTGTTTCGGCAATGAAACAATCGCAGCAGGCTTATCTACCGGAGATTGAAGAGTTGACCGGATTTGAAGAGTTTATTTCCCGACCGGTCAGCGGAAAAAAATATATAGCCCACTGCTATGATCTTCCCAAAGAGCCGCTGGCACAACTCTATCAAAAAGAAGAAGATGTGCTTATCCTCATCGGGCCCGAAGGAGATTTCAGCCCTGAGGAGGTGGAAAAAGCAATTGCCTCCGGTTTCGAACCTGTCACGCTGGGTGAGTCGCGGCTCCGGACGGAAACCGCCTGCCTGGCAGCTATCCATACTATACACGTGATAAATCGTTTACAGTAGTATATCACCAGAGAATCCGATTTCACACAATGGATTATTTTGTGCTTTCTATCGCGATCTCTTTTTCCAGTCGAATCATTTTCCCTGAACTCGTAACACCTTCACCGATGACCTGATAGGTGGTTGGCGTGTCAGCAGAATAAAACTCCACCAATGCCTCCCCCTCCTTGGAAAACTGTACATTCGGTTTCCAGTAAATGGTAGTACGGTGATCGGGCGGTGATGATTCTTTCTGCTCTTGTGTCTCGTAGGCAGGAGTATAAAATTCTGCCGGAAGTTGATAGCCGAGAGGCTTTATCCTGTCGATATTCATCGATTTGACGTTCTTCTGTACAAATCCGCCTTTTGTAGTAATTACAATAGCACCGTTGGTGTGGGGATAAAAGCCCAACATCCCCGTATTATCTTTTATGACAAATAAGTTATCGATAGAACTGACATCGATCATATCAAGTTGATCAAAGAAGTTTTCGTATGTCATATCATCAATAACAAATAACACAGGGCTCTCTGAACGGGTAGTAGTAATTATATCGGATTTTACAATCAAGCCGGGTGTGGAAATCAGCAACGAGCGTAAGCTGCTGACCTTGCGTTTTTCAATATCCTCTGCAGTGACCAATCCAGTAGCATAAATAGGAGAATAGAATTTTGATTCCTTGTATTTTTCCAAACTTTGTGCCGTTACTGTTACCTCATCCAGCATTATTGTGCGGATGCCGTATTTCTGGGAATACTCTTCATTGGCTTTTTGCAGATAAGCGTCTAAATCGTTATCCGGTTGACCGGTTGTTGGGGGGCGTACCGGGATAGTAGAGAATGTGTAATCCGGAAAAGTTGCAGGGTCTATGTTGATCAGGTTATTTCTGCCACCCTTCTTACTTAAAGACTGCACCGTGATTTCAGTACCTTCAGGATATTCCACTTTAAACATAAAGCGCCCTTTCTCATCTGCAGTTGTCGTTTCTCCGCTGAACAGCGAATCCAATGTGGCATACAGGCTAATATTACCTTCTTTTAAACTGCCGAATATAACTTCCGATTTTCCGCTTATTTCCTGAAATTCTTCGGGAGGAAACTGGTCAGGAACACTTATATTCCCCTGCAGAAGATTAGGAATATCATACCTCCTCCACCCCTGGGTCATCATTAATGCATCGAGGCCATATTTATCCACGATGTCATAACCTTTAAAATAGGTGGCAGGAGATTCGATAAAACCTTTTAATTCCGAAGAAAGTAAAAGAGTAGAGAGTAAACTGTTTGCCGTATCCTGGCGAACAACATTTTTATCGGTCACAGAAACAGCAATATTGTCCGAAACAGCAATTGTATCGGAATCTGTCAGCTTAAGCCTGAGGCTGACGAGCTGCCTCCGTTTATATGCCGGGGCTGATAATCCGGTATCCAGAGATGCAAAATCATTCGGGTTGAGATTAAACAACAACCGTTCGCTGAGAATTTCCTTCTTATTGCTCAGCAGGAGAATGCTTATGATTCCGGTCGGAAAATTATGGACCGCAAAGGAATAGGGGGTCGATTGATTTTCCCAAAACTGATGAAAAAAAACCAACCCTTTATGATGAATCAAGATAGATACGGAATCCTCCGGCGCCGCATTTCCTCTCAGCATGGAGACCATGATCCGATTTCCACCGGTAATCCTGGCTGAAACTGTTCTTGAGCGAAGGTCGGGAATAGGCAGATCCAGTCGTTTCGTATCGCTGTTTTTTGTCTTGCAAACAGCATAATATTTTTCATGTGCTTCGGGCATAAAATTAAAAAACCCCATTCCGGATTTTAGAGAATTGAATTTTACGATCTCTTCATCTTTCGAATTAAACAGAATACCGGTAACTTCTTCGCCTAGTCCCGAAGGATTAATGGCTTTAAAACCCACCTGGCATGCCTTACCGGGAACGAGATAGCCTCCCTCGGGATGGAAGGTTATATCAAAATCATTTGCCTCATATGGAACCGGATAATATCTGTTGTATTTTCTCCCGTTATGCACAATCCCTAACAGTAAATTTCTGGTGTTCCTTTTTTTTGGTAAGGTGAAATCCCATTTAAAATTGTTACTCTTATCCGGCGAGATGCTTCTTGCCGTTTCATCTAAAAGTTTAAAAGTAACGACTTCGGGGGCGATGGTATCTCCACTTGCGGGATCCGCAAATCTGAAATTTACATTGACCTTGTTTCCGTTTACGGCAAAACCGGGGATAGGCTCAATTTGCAGGGAATAAGGATCCAACACATGAATTGTTTTTTTAAAAAAAGCTTCATTTCCTCGATTTCTCATATACCGGGTGTACGCTCTTATAGTGTAGTCACCTTCAGGGAGTTCCTCATCCAGATCGAGATAACCGGAATAGACACCTATGCTGTCGGGCCTTATTTTAATTCGCTTTAGTAATTGATCAAAAGGATCGAAAAGTTCAATATACACATATCTGCTTATATAAACGGGCATATTGGTGGTTGCCTCAATCAGATGGCTTCTGAGCCAAACACGTTCACCGGATAAATAAGCGGATTTATCCGTTTGGACGTATATTTTTTCATGGGGAAAGCTTGTCAGTTGTTCGGCGAATCGGCTGATTACCTCATCGGGCTTCTGAGCAAAAATGATCCCGGTAATAATCAGAAGGAAAATAATGGACATTAACTTTTGCATGATACAAGAATTTTATTTTTGCTTTACCAACTCCCTGCGAACGATTGTGCAAACGTTTTGTTTGAATCCCCGATTAACGCAGATTGTAAGTGAAGCCTGAATGATCAACCTGAAAGATAATAATTTCTTCATCCCAAACTACATGGCAAATATAGAGTATTTTCCGAAAAGAATAAAGGTTTTTTATCAATTTTACAACAGAGAAAAGAGTCCGGATGTCCTTACCTTATTAAACCTCTTTCTTTGCCGAACACGGGAAGAAAATAATATTTTTTATTATTTTTGTCTTATATTGTAGGAACGGATAAACGTATTTATACTTCAATATTCTAAAAATAAGTATTTTAGATAGAGAAACAACCTTAATTTACAAAAATTTAAGTATTATTGAAATGAAAAAGAACCTTTTTGTCCTCTCTCTCATCCTGTTGCTTTTTGCTATGGGTTGTAATGTCGGCAATACAAAAAAAGAATTACCGAGAATTGCCATCGCGGGCATTGCCATTGAATCGAGCACATTTTCACCGGCAGTAACCCATGAAGAGGCTTTCAGGGCGCGCCAGGGGGAAGATGTCTTTACCTATTATCCTTTCTTTGCTCCCGACTCGGGAATAATCGACCGTGCCCAATGGCTCCCGACTCTCCGCGGACATGCCATGCCGGGAGGTATTGTCACGCGCGAGGCTTATGAGTCGTTGGTGACCAAGACGCTGGAACTGCTGAAAGAGACATTGCCTTTGGACGGGCTTTTCTTCGATATCCACGGAGCGATGAGCGTGCAGGGGCTGGATGATCCCGAAGGGGATTTTTTGGTGCGCATCCGTGAAGTGGTGGGTACCGACGTGCTGATCTCCACCTCGATGGATCCGCACGGCAGTGTGTCACCCCGTCTGGCACAGAACACCGACCTGATTACCAGCTACCGGCTTTCTCCCCACGAGGATGCCATCGAAACAAAAAAAAGAGCGGTCACCAACCTGCTTAACAGATTAGACAACGGAAAGGGGAAACCGGCTTACAAAGTGTGGATCCCTGTGCCTATCCTGCTGCCCGGTGAACAGACGAGTACCCGCGTTGAGCCGGGGAAAAGCCTTACCGGACAGATCCCGGGCTTATTGGAGGGCGACAAGGTGATCGATGCCTCCGTCTGGTTATCCTATCCCTGGGCCGACGAGCCGCGCAATCATGCAGTAGTGATGGCATACGGGGACGATAAGGAAGCCGTAACCCGGGCGGCCGAAACACTGGCGCGCCGTTTCTGGGATGTAAGGAAAGAGTTTGAATTCGTGGCTCCTACCACTTATCTGGATGAGGCATTGAAACAAGCGTTGGCAAGCGATAAAAAACCGTTTATCATCAGCGATATGGGTGATAATCCTACTGCCGGCGGCGCCGGAGATGTCACCTGGACCCTGCATGAGCTTTTCAAACGCCCCGAGTTCCGGTCATCCGGAAGCAAGACGTTAATTTACGCTTCCATTCCCGGTCCGGAATTGGTTAAAAAGGCTATAGAAGCGGGTGTGGGCGGAAAGCTCGATGCTATGGCCGGCGCTGAAGTGGACAACCGTTTTGCACCGCCTATACGTATACAGGGAGAGGTTACGGCTATCAAAGAGGATGATGCCAACAGCGAAGTAGTGGTGAAAAGCGGCAATATCTACACTATCGTGACGGAAAAGAGAAATGCCTATCACTATGAGAAGAATTTTACCGACCTGGGATTGAATCCTAGAGAAGCCGATATCATGGTGGTGAAGATAGGATACCTTGTACCCGAATTATACGACATGCGTGGTGACTGGGTGATGGCGCTCACACCCGGAGGTGTGGATCAGGATCTGGTACGACTTCCCTATAAACGGGTCCAACGCCCCATCTATCCGCTCGATCCCGACATGGATGATCCTGATCTGAGTGCACGGTTTATTCCGTTATCGGACGAAATAAAAAGATAAAACCCTACAATTATTAAAGAAATTGTACTAAACTTGTATTTTTATGAAGGTTGATGATCTACGTTCCTCAAATCATTTAATTTTAAGAATGAAAGAACGAAATTTAAAACCGACTGGATAATAGATGTAGTACAACATCCTGAAGAAGCTGTTTGGAAAAGCGATATTGCAGGATAATTTAGCAAAAATGACCAAAAAGGAGCGTTATAAAAAAGTGCTCGACTGGTTCGCGGCAAACGCGGAGTCGGCTGAGACGGAGTTGCATTATCAGAACAATTATCAATTGCTGACAGCAGTGATCCTCTCAGCGCAGTGTACCGACAAGCGGGTGAATATGGTCACGCCTGCCTTGTTCGAAGCTTTTCCCACCCCGGAAGTGATGGCGGTTTCGACTCCCGAAGCGGTTTTCGAATATATCAAATCCTGTTCTTACCCCAATAACAAGGCGAAAAATCTGGTCGGGATGGCGAAAAAACTGATCTCCGATTTCGGGGGTGAAGTTCCTACCGATATCGACTCGTTGCTCACCATCCCGGGAGTAGGACGTAAAACGGCTAACGTGATGCTGGCAGTAGCATTCGATAAGCCCGCCATGCCCGTAGACACACACGTTTTCCGTGTAGCCAACCGCATTGGATTGACCGACAATTCCAAAACGCCGCGTGAAACGGAACGGGAACTGGTGAAATATATCCCGGCAGCGCTGCTCTCAAAAGCGCATCACTGGCTTATCCTGCATGGACGGTATATCTGCGTGGCACGAAGGCCCAAATGCGAAATATGCGGGCTCAGTCAATGGTGCAAGTATTATAAGAAAAACCGTCGGCTTACAGATACCAAACACCATACTTCCTTGTAGAATAGTTAAATTGAAAAGAAAATGAGAGATTCTTTATGTAAAGAATATATTTCTTTTCCCTTTCATAAGACACATATGGAATGTTTTTTTAGCTTAACAAGTGATCTGATTTTTTTGGCATTATAGTACTATAGATAACTTTATGAAAAAAAACACATACGGAAGCAGTATGGAAAATTGAAATTTTAGTGTCGCTCGCTAAAAATATCCTCCTTTTTGAGTAATATCGTGAACACTATCCCCCTGATGAACCCAATTAAAAATTTCATTTTCATTTTTCAAAAATTGTTCAGCCCTGATCAATATATCGTATGCAATATCTCTTGGTACAACGACTACGCCATCAATATCTCCAATAATTACATCCCCGGGTTTTATATCAACATCACCTATTTTTATAGGAATCTGATAATGAGTAATCAAGCATCTCCCCAAACTTCCATTTGAAATTCTATACTCATAAAAAACCGGAAATTCTGCTTTTAATATTTGATGAGTATCACGTATACCCCCATCGATGCAAGCAGCTTTAACTTTCTTTCTTTTTGCGGTGGCAGTCATTACCCCCCCCCACAATGTTGCTTTATCATCACGACTTGTATCCCATATGACAAAGTGATCATCCGCCATCTCATCAAGCATCTGTGTTCTATACTCCATCTCTCCGGTTATTTTTACATTTGGGGCACTTTTCACAGTAAAAGCAAAACCTGCTATTGTCTTGTACTCCCGTAATGGCTTTATCCTACCGGGTAGGGCTTGTTCCAGTAAACAAGCCTCTCTCATGGCATCGTTAACAGCACCGGTATATAATTTTTCAAATCTTTGAAGCAATTCTTTATCTGGAATGGGAAATCCTTCGATAGATATCTTTTCACGGGTTTCTATTAGTTTTTCTAATTCCATCATGCCTATCTCCTTCTTATACTGACTTGTACTCATTTTAAAATTATTATACTGTTAGGGTTTAAACTTAAAATAACAAACTCATCCCGCCATCTACAAAGTAATTGCATCCTGTAATGTAACGTCCGGCTTCGGAACATAGGAGTAACACTAACTGAGCGCAGTCGTCAGGTTCTCCAATATAACCTAACGGTATTTTTTGTACCGTTTTCTTTAAATATTCAGGATTAGATAGTGCGGTTATATTTCTTGCCGTCCCAATTGCACCTGGTGCGAGCGAATTAACTGTTATGCCCAAGGGCGCCAGTTGTGGAGCAAGATTTATAACCAAATTGCTTAATGCTCCTTTAGACGCAGCATAAACACACATGTCGGGATGAGGGCGCTTTTCTTGTACAGAACCTATGTTTAAAATTCGTCCCCATTTTTTCACCTTCATATGAGGAACAACCCCTTGTATCAAAAACAGAGTCGAGCGAACATTCACATTCATTTGCAGAGCGAACTCTTCGCTTGTCACCCGCTCCCAGGGATTACGAATTTGATGGGATGCATTGGCTACCAAAATATCTACTGAAGGACAGTGATTTTCGCTAATAAATTTTTGATAGTTCTCCAAAACGTCCTCTTGTGCCAAATCAAAAGGCCAAAGCCAAACTTCTCTACCCAAACTTTTTACCTCTTCCGCGGTCTCTTCCGCCAATTGGGTATTGCTCCTGTAATTAATAATTACATCCGCACCTGCTTCTGCAAGGCCCAAAACAATAGATTTACCGATACCTTGTCCACCTCCGGTAATCAATGCGGTCTTACCCGATAAATTGTATTTACTTTGCATAACTTTTTATTTAATTTCTATTTCGTACCAGATCGTCTTATACTCTGGTTTTAACATGATCTCTGTTTTCCCGTCAATTAATATCACCGGTATCTCTTTCTTACGTTTTCCTTTAGGATTTAACGCAAAACTATCTTTACCAGCAGGGGCATCTAAAAGATGAGACATGTTCGTAACATTGACAGGCCCGTTATGGCTGATTAAGAAAGGAAAAAGAGGAGCAAATTCATTATTGGATGCTTTCCGGGAACAAGAAAACAACATAAAAATAATTAATAAGTAAAGTGTTGAATTTTTCATTTGTTAAAGTTTTATTTGATAATAGGTTATATTAAAATACTTCAAAACCATCTCCATTTTTCAATAGATCAAATTCTGTTTGTTTTCTATTTCCGGACTTATCTTTCCAACTAACAACATAACGTCCCTTAAACCCTCGAAATTTAACGACTCCGTCATTAGAGGTTTTTACTATTGTTTGGGTTCTCCATTCATTATTTATCAACTCGTCGAGAACATGATAAACAGGTTTTAACCTTAATTCTTTGTCGTATATTCCTGAAAACGATGGTTCTCCCGGTGCAGCACCTCCATCAACCACATTCCACCATGTAATCCCCATAACATTGGAGTGACTAAACCAAAGCCTATAAAAATTTTTCGTGATCTCTGCTTGTATAGCCTTTCCTTCTTCCGAATCATCCGGAGCACTCACCGTAACTTCACTAACATGCAGCGGCCTACCAGCCTCAGACATTAAATCTAACCTTTTGTAAATTTTTTCTGGAGTTAAAATATCAGCACCGTCTGCAATCTTACGTGACTCATCCGGATTAAAAATATGCATTTGAAGACCTACATAATCTAGTCTGATACCTCTGTCTATCAAATTTCGTACTATTTCCAAATATCGACGGTATAGTGTCATATCCCAGTGCATATCCGAATCGTTTATATTGAATTTGACTAAATCCGGAAAATATTCCATTGCCCATCTGAAACTTTTATACGTGTAATCATCAGGCATTGCCCCTCTATTCGCTTGGTCTGTTGGTTCATTTACCACGTCCCAACGCTGTATTCGACCTTTATATCGTTCCGCTAACTTTCGGATATGTTTCTCAAAATGCTCTTCCATAATTTCTCGATCCTCGGGCATCCATGTAGGATGTCCCCATCTACGCATACCATAAATTATAGCATGTCCATTCATATTTATGCCTTTTGATTCACAAAAATCAACTACAGGATCTGTTGGCGGACGGCGATACTCATAAGAGCTCCCCGCTTCAAATCTAAGATTTCCCTGTTCAGGTTCCAGCGTTTTCCAATAAAATGGGATCGTGGCGGCATTAAACAAATCCCCAAAAGTCTCTTCATATTTTTTATTTTTCTTGGGACTTCCACAATCTCCGAAAAGAAAAATATTCCCTCCAAATAGGAAATCATGGCTTATTTGTTTAATCTCTATCTGGGTTCCTGCCGGAAGATTTTCAAATTTCAGTACAGCATCAGATTTGCGATTTTTCTCAATATCGGCGCTAATCTTATTTTGCACCTGCTCATTCCAAAAATTAAAATAAGCATCGCTCATAACGCTTTCAGAATTTTGACTAAAAACTCTACCAGAACAAATCAAACAGATTATTATCAAAAGTGTAGACTTCGATTTCATGTTTTTATTCTTTTATTATCCTGTTCATTGTTATCAATATAGACTATTCTATTATACCAAATTATGCTTTTCGGATTATCCAATAATCAATTTCTAAAATGGTTATTTATCCTTTCCGGTCCGGGCCACCCACCTCAACCCAGGAGTTTTATTATATTCTCTTCCTGCTAGATACCTCCGACATTTGGATACCAATCCGGGTTCATCGGATCCTGATGAAATCTAGCGTAATAATCCCCTTTTTCTTCAAAATAACGTTCATATTTGTCCATTTTTTCCTCGTCTAACTCTACACCTAAGCCTGGTCCATCCGGTACTTTAATGGTTCCATTCACATATTGCATTTTACCCCCCTGGATAATATCATCTTCCAAATAATGATAATGGGCATCACCGGGCATAGTCATTGCAGGTATAGTAGAAGCCGTATGCAACATGGCCGCCAACTCGATGCCGAATTCAGCCCCGGAATGCATGGCAACACCAAGATTAAATGTTCGGCATACTGCCGTTAAATCCTTTACTCCCCGAGGCCCTTCCCAGTAATGCAGATCTGTCAGTATAATATCTATGGCATCTTGACGGATAGACGGTCCCAGATCATCAAATTTATTGGGGTACATGTTGGTTGCCAAAGGTATTCGTACTTGCTGGCGTACAGCCCGCATCCCTTCTATTCCCCATGCCGGGTCCTCGAAATACTGTAATTCCAAGTCTTCCATCCGACGACCGGCTCTCACGGCTGTCGCTACACTCCAAACGCCATTGGGGTCGATACGCAATCCGAAATCATCACCCAGCTTTTCCCGGCAAAGCTCAAGAACCCGCACTTCTTCCATGGGATCCATCACGCCGGCTTTCAGTTTCATAGCAGTAACGCCTAAGGTCTCTTTCAGTTCTACACACAATTCTGCCATATCTTCTGCACACGTGTCATGTCCTCCACCCGGTCGATTATATCTCCAAAATAGGTAAGCGATCAGGGAAATTGAATCACGTACTTTTCCACCCAGTAATTGATGCATGGGAACATTACATGCTTTCCCAATTATATCCAAACAGGCAATCTCGATGGCACCATATAACCTGGCATTCGACAAATAATAGATACTTCGCAATACTTTCATTTTAATTTTTTCTAAATCGAACGGATTTATCCCCAGAATACGAGGTTTTAGCTTCAAAAGTGCCGCCCTGGAATCTCCACCACCTACTTCTCCAAGTCCCACGATACCTTCATCCGTGACCAATTCCAAGATGGTTCTCAACAAGTACCCCGGATGAACTCCGGTATTATGCCGTAGCATACAGTTCATTGGAATTGCCACGGTACGAACTTTCATGTCAATAATCTTCATCTCCCTGCTATTTTAGATAATACTCTTTTGTTTGTACATTCCCTAGTTGATCCGTCCATGTAATCCGGTAGTTCCCTTTAAACCCGCGAAATTTGATTTGTCCGTTTTTGTCGGATTGGGCTGTCAGATTGGTTTTCCATTCATTGTTTATCAGGTTGTCAAGTGCATAATAAGCGGGCTTCGCAACCATATCGCGAGTGAAAATACCAGAGACAGAAGGTTCGCCGGGTGCCCCGCAATCGTCCACCACGTTCCACCAGGTAATCCCCATCATCCGTTCCAGGCTGAACCATAAGCGGTACAGATTCTGCGTGATAATTGCCTGGATTTTTCGTCCTCTTTCATCATTTCCCGGAGCGGTAATCGTGATCTCACTCAGGTGAATTGGCAATTCCGCCTGGCTTAACCGTTCGTTCCATCCCCAGATATGATCCGGTGTCTGAATCTCTTTCCCGGCAGCAATATCCAGGCACTGTTGCGGATTAAACAAGTGCATCTGCGAACCCATAATGTCGACTTTACACCCTTTTGCCAGTAAATCTTTCGTTTGATCCGTGTAACTCTGACTGAGATTGTAATCATTGATATTTAAAAGAACATTCTCGGGGAAAACTTCAGTTGCCACCTTAAAAGCTTCATAGGTATAATCGCCGGGCATAATGCCATAATGACTCTTGGCAAGTGCACTTCCCGGTACCAACAAGCCTCTCTGATGGTCTGTCGCACTTTCGTTAACCACATCCCAGCTATGAACACGATCTCCATAATATTCAGCTAATTCTACCACTCGTTTTTCAAACAGCACTTTTAGTTTTTTCGTCAAATCCGGAAACATTTGTTCCAGTTGCTGTGCTGTTAAATTCTTATAGGCC
>NZ_CALNAT010000228.1 GCF_937873925.1 uncultured Proteiniphilum sp.
TAACAATACCGCAAAAAAGAGAGGAAAAGTATTTTTCATCCTGGATGATGATGTCTTTTATTATAATTGAGTTGCGCATTAAAAAAAACAAAAACAATCTGTTGAAAAACAAGCCACCCCTCTCGAGGCAGCTTGTTCCGAAATTAAGAAAGATCAAGTGACAGGCGATCTATTCATACGCTATTTCGCCGTGTTCGGAGATATCGAGCCCAACAGACTCACTTTCCCAGCTTGCCCTGATGCCGACCATGCTGTCCACAACCTTGAACAATATCCATGTCATAACCGCACTGAAAGCAATGGTAGCGACAGTCGCCAGGACCTGTATCCATAACTGATTCCAATCACCGTAAAGCGCTCCCTGTGCACCTCCTTCTCCGGTGATCGCCTGTGTAGCAAAAATACCGATAAGAATAGAACCGACGACACCCCCGACACCATGTACCCCGAAGGCATCCAATGAATCATCGTATCCCAACTTAGGCTTTACATACGCTACCATAAAAAAGCAAACCAAACCCGCCACCAGGCCGATGACAAAAGCACCCAATACGCCGGAAGAGCCGGCGGCAGGGGTAATGGCCACCAAACCCGCCACAACGCCCGTACAAAAGCCGACCACAGTCGGTTTTTTGTTGATAACCCAGTCGAGCGCGGCCCATGTCAGCGCCGCAGCTGCTGCGGCTATATTCGTAACCAGTAAAGCGCTCGCGGATAACCCGTCTGCCGCCAGGCCGCTTCCGCCGTTAAAGCCCAACCATCCCAACCACAGCAATGCCGTACCGATCACCACAAACGGCACATTGTGCGGAGTAATCGGAGTAGCCCCCTTCACATTCCAACCTTTTCTTTTGCCGAGAAGGACGGCCATCACCAACGCCGATATCCCGGCATTGATATGTACCACGGTGCCACCTGCAAAATCGATGGCACCCATTTCGCCTATCCAGCCCCCTCCCCATACCCAGTGGGCAAGGGGATTGTAAACCACGAGCGCCCACAACACGGAGAACAGCAGGAAGCCACTGAATTTAATGCGTTCGGCAAATGCGCCGATGATCAAAGCAGGAGTGATAACGGCAAACATTCCCTGAAACGACACGAACAAAAGCTCGGGAATAGTATATCCGTCGAGCAGGTCATTTATCCCGATACCCTGCAGAAAAATTTTGTCAAAACCACCTACCAAAGCGTTCAATCCTCCTTCTACCGAAGTAAAGGCAAGACTGTAACCGATCACTACCCACTCGATAATGATCACAGCGGTCAGGATAAGGCATTGCATCAATACACTCAGTACGTTCTTCCGGCGTACCAGGCCTCCGTAAAACAAGGCTAATCCCGGAATAGTCATCATCATTACAAGGATAGTGGCCACTATGATCCACGCGGCATCACCGCTGTTCAGGGCAGGTTCTGCGCCGTCCTGTGCAAAAGCAATGGCAGGCACGGCAAATAATGCGCAAAGCGCCATTATGTATTTTGATATCTTATGCTTCATATTTAAAAAAGTTTTTGTTTAATCATTCTGTCTCTTCCGAAGGTTCTAAGAATTGGGGGTATCCTTTTGATCTTTGTCGTATAATGACTCATCGCCCCGATCGCCCGTACGGATACGAATGGATTGTTCAATAGTGGACACAAAAATCCGGCCGTCACCGCTTTCACCCGTATAAGCGGATTGTAAAATAGCGTCGATCGATTTTTGCACATTCACTTCCCTGACTACGAAAGAGAGATAAATACGCTCGATGGCATTGACATCATAAGCGATCCCCCTGAAAATAAGACCTTGCTTTGCCGTTCCCTGACCTTTCACCCCCCACCATGAGAGGAAGTCGATGTCAGCTTCGTGCAATGCAGCCCGAACTTCGTCGAACTTTGATTTGCGGATAATTGCTTCGATTTTCTTCATACGATTAATTTATTTGGAGTAAAGAATAAAAATTATCAAAAACTCATCCCGAATACCAGAAAAACATCTTTTGTATCAGGGTTTACGATGGCCTGTGTAAAAACCGGCAGTGAGAACGAATCGGTGATGGTTATATCCTTGCTTGCTTTTACAGAAGCGTTGATCAATGCGAATCCGTTCGAATAAGCGCCTTCCCAGGGAGTCGCCCCCAGTATCAGATCGACATTCACCCCTCTCACCGGGAGGGTATAGCTCGCTTCAAAATAGCTGGAATAATCGTCATCCCCTGCAAAGTTGGTATTCCAGGCCAACGAGAGGGGCAATGATTCTCCCAACGAGTAACCCAAGGTGGCTTCGAACAGATGTTCCGAATAATCAAAATAATCGCTACTGCCGTCGGCATGAAGATCATGGGGAAAGAAATAGTCCGTCACCAAAACCGAAAAATTGCCGATGGAATAACCTGCATACAGGTCAAATTCTCTCCAGCTACTTTCGAAACTTGTCGACCCCCACACCCCAACGGAAAAATTGCCTGCTGAAAGCGAAATACCCGGTTGTACGGAAGCCGGCCCTGCATACAAACCCCGCCATATGTACGAACTCACAATATCAGCTCCCGCCGAGACAGTCACTTCCTGCGCTTTGATCCCACTTGTCGCATGCGATACAGCGACCAGAACAATGAATAATCCAAATTTTTTCATACTTTTTCATTTTTAAATGAATAACCCTCAATCTTTAATCTATTTGAAACCTAAACCTAAAACAAACAATCTTTTTGAAATCAAACAAGGAAAAATAAAATCTTTTTGACAAATTTACGATACAAAGATAATCAAAAAGATTATAAATCAAATAAATTTCAAACATTTTGATTAAAAATCAGAAAAAAATCTATACATTGGGTATCTACCGCCGGCTATTATCTATAAAAATAACACCTTGTTAATTAATAATCAAATATTTAGAGAATAAAAAATAAATAGTTATTTTTGTAGAAACCGATGAAGTGATATCTGCGAGTAAGTAAGAGCAAAACAACTGACAACAAACCGAAACCAGAAGATAAACTGGTTTGTATTTTGGTGAGGTGCGAAGGAAGAAGACATAATCAAACTTCTTTAGGTTTGCCGAGCGGGAGCAGATTGCACGAAGCGAAAGACCGGGAGTGGTATGTGAAACGCACTATAGCGTCCCACTGAATTGAGGAGTAAAATTATCGAAGGTGTTAAAATTAATATCAGATGAAGATGTTACAATCAAAAATCAGGACAAATGAAAAACTATCTCTGTACCCTTCTCCTTTTCTTGTCCTTCGGTTTCACAGGCACAGTGCAGGCGCAGTATGCAGACTGGCGGAAATTCGTGGAACAGTTGGCAGAGGAGGAGATGGACGAAACCACTATTGATAACATGTATGAAGAGTTGCTGCAATTAGAGAATAACCCCATGAACCTGAACACGGTCACCCGCGAACAATTGGAAAACTTCCCGCTGCTCTCTATGGAGGAGGCCGATGCCATTTCCCGTTTTTTGGAGACGAACCGCCCCGTTTATACGCTGTTCGAATTGAGGAACGTTCCCCTTATAGACATTAAGACCGTGGAGATGATCCTTCCCTTTTTCTATGTGGGCGAAACGGAAAAAAGGGAGGCCCGGCTACAGGCAACCGATATTCTGAAGAACGGCCGTCACGAAGTCCAGTTCCGTTTTGACAAAACGCTGACGCCCCGCGCCGGCTACGGAGAGTTTTCGGACAGCATCCTCGAGCGTTATCCCAACCGGAAATACAGGGGAGAAGATTTTTACACCTCGCTCCGCTACTCCTTCCGCTACCGGGACAGGATACAAATGGGTATTACGGCGGAAAAAGATGCGGGAGAGCCGTTCTTCAAGCCGGACTCTCTAAAAGGATATGATCATTATGGCCTTCACTTGATCATCAACGATATGGGAAGACTGAAAACAGTCGCTTTGGGGGATTACCGCCTCTCTTTCGGTCAGGGTTTAGTGCTGAACAACGATTTCATGATCAGCAAATCGTGGAGCACAGAGAATATTGCCCGCCGGACATTACAGCCCAAACGCCATTTCTCTACCGCTGAAAACGGTTTCTTCAGGGGAGCCGCCACAGTGGCGGAGATCGGGAATTTTTCCGTCACCGCCTTTTATTCCAATAAACGGATCGATGCCAACCTGTCGGACGAAGGTCACATCACTTCATTCAAGGAGGACGGCCTGCATCGTACTCCGCTGGAACTCAGTGATGAAAAGAGAAAGAATACGCGGGAACAGGTGGCGGGGGGCAACATCAACTTCCGCAAAGACCGCCTGCAACTGGGCATCAGCGCCCTATTCCATCAATACAACAGGATGTATAATCCGACGCTCCGGGATTATAACCTTTACTACCTGAGGGATTCCTCCAACTTCAACGCGAGCATAGATTACTCGTATCAGCTTCCCGGACTGATCTTCGCCGGAGAAACGGCCATCGCCAAAAACGGTGCAGTCGCCACATTGAACACCCTACAATACCGCCTCTCCGGCAACCTGTCGTTTTCCCTGTTACACAGATACTACCCCGTCTCTTACAATGCCCTGTACGCCCAGGCATTCTCCGAAGGAAGCAGTGTGCAAAACGAACATGGATTATACATCGGCGCAGGATTCAGCCCCTTTCCGAAATTCTCAGTGACCGCCTATGCCGATTTTGTCCGGTTTCCCTGGCTGAAATATGGCATAGATACCCCGTCGAACGCGACAGACCTTTACTTTCTGGGTACCTATACCCTGTCGCGCCAATCATCCTTAGAAGCACGATACAAGTACAAACAAAAAGAAAAGAATATTGCCTGGCCGGAGGAGAACAGCCGGTCAGTACTCCCCTATGCCACCCATAAATTCCGTTTCAGGTACTCCAGGGATCTTCGGAGCGGGTGGAATTTCCGCACCACCGCCGACGTGGTGCATTACAAGGAGAAGCATTTTTCCGCTGAGAACGGATTTATGATTTCTCAAAATATCGGCTACCGTGGTAAGGAAGCACTGACCGGGGACGCTTATCTGGCATGGTTCAATGCCGACACCTATGATGCGCGCCTCTATTCCTACGAGCGGAATCTGCTGAACACCTTTTATATGCCCTCTTTTTACGGGAAAGGTTACAGGCTCGCCCTTTCGGCTAAATACGCGATCACGCCCAATCTTTCCTTCTCCGTCAAAGCCGGACATACACGTTACCTCAACAGGGATACCATCGGCAGCGGAACCGAGCAGATCGACGGGAACAGCCGTACCGATTTTTTCACCTATCTTAGGTGGGTATTCTGAATGCACTCTGTTCCCCACTTCAGATGAGGATTTTGAAACGGTACGGCGGAGAGCCATACCGCTGTTACCGATAATTTTTGTACTTTTGAGCGCAAAATCATATTAAGGTATGCCCAATCCACTTCTTCAAATCGACCGGCTGACCAAAAGTTTCGGCGACCTGGTGCTCTTCAGCGACCTCTCCTTCGGCATCGCCGAGGGCGATAAAATAGGGTTGATCGCCGCGAACGGGTCAGGTAAAACTACACTGTTGAATATACTGGCGGGCAAAGAGCCGTACGACAGTGGGAGAGTGGTATTCCGCAATGATATCCGGCTGGCTTAT
>NZ_CALNAT010000229.1 GCF_937873925.1 uncultured Proteiniphilum sp.
ATAACTGGGTGATGTTTTTGGGCGAATTGCCGTTTGCTCAACATATATGATCAAGCAATAGGTGACCTTGAGAAGACTGGTGACTTGCTTCCGGTGAACATAAAAACTACTGAGTATTATCACATAATTAAACATCCTAATAATTTTATATGAAAAGTTTAAAGTTTTATTTCCTATTTTTACTTGGTGGAATCCTATTTACCGGATATAATGCGGAAGCGCAAACCTGGCAAAAAAAGGAACCTAAACTCAAGACAGATTGGACAGACAAGGTCGATCCCGGCAGGGTATTACCCGAATATCCCCGTCCTCAAATGGTGCGGGACAATTGGGTTAATCTGAACGGTATTTGGGATTTCGCTAAGAAAGACACGCCAAATATTGGTAATTATAACGATTTCACCTCTTTCGATCAGAAAATATTGGTGCCATATCCTATCGAATCTGCCCTTTCTGGAATTATGGATGATGATTATACCAATATGAATAAATCGTATGCTTATAAACGCACTTTCAATGTTCCTGCAAGCTACGGGGACAAAAGAATTTTACTGCATTTTGGTGCAGTAGATTGGCGGAGCGTAGTCTTTATAAACGGACAAAAAGCAGGAGCCCACGAAGGTGGTTATGATCCTTTCTCATTCGATATAACTGACTATCTGAATCCTTTAAACCAGGATCAGGAAGTGGTGGTGCAAGTGTACGATCCAACCGAAGAAGGTCAGCCAGTGGGAAAACAAGCCAAAAAGCGTGGTGGAATCTTTTATACCCCATGCAGTGGCATTTGGCAAACAGTATGGTATGAAGCGGTCAATACTCAATACATAAGCGATTTTCTTATTGTTCCCGATGTAGATAACAAAGCGGTTAAAGTTACTATTAATACAATCGGCGCTGCAGAAGCAGATGTTGAAGTAATAGTCTTGGATAGCGATAAAGAAGTAAAGAAACAAACAATTCCCGTAGGAGTCGAAACTTCTATTAAAATCAACAGTCCTAAATTGTGGTCGCCCGACAGTCCTTTCCTTTATAAACTAAAATTCAGCTTAAAAGACGGAAATAATGTAGTTGATAAAGTTGATAGTTATTTCGGTATGCGGAAGATTCATTTGGGAAGAATCCGCGGTGTTCCTTATACGTTCTTAAACAATGAGCCTATTTTCCATTATGGACCACTGGACCAGGGTTACTGGCCGGATGGAATTTATACTGCTCCTACCGACGAAGCCTTACTTTATGATTTGGAAATAACCAAGGGCTTTGGTTTTAATATGACCCGCAAGCATATTAAAGTAGAGTCTGCCCGCTGGTATCACTATTGTGACTCGATAGGTTTGATGGTGTGGCAGGATATGCCTTGCACCGGTTATTTGGGTGGAGGCAGGGAATACCTCGGGGATGAAGAGTGGAGCAAGCAGAACTTTTATCGGGAAACCGAAAATATTGTCAAAAGTTTGATCAATTACCCGTCCATTGTGATGTGGGTGCCTTACAACGAAGGATGGGGGCAATATACCGGGCAATCGCCTTATCGTCCCGACCATAGCAAGGAAATATATGCAGAACACACTCGAAATGGAGTGGAAGTTATACGCCGAACAGATCCTACCCGCCTAATCAATCAATCCAGCGGCTGGGGAAACTTCGAAATGGGCGATATTATCGACGTACACTCTTATACGCAGGTTGGTTTATGGCCTAATCCATTTGACCATAGAGCTAATATGTGCGGAGAAACGGGTGGTTTTGGTCTAAAAATCCACGGAAATATCTGGCCTAAAGTGGGTACTCCGTACGGAGAATTGGAAACTACGGCTCAACTTGCTGATGAGTTGGAAGCATTTAATGAAAGAGCTTACGGATTAACTTCCAGGGGATTATCTGGTATCGTGTATACTCAGATTACCGATTTGGAAGAAGAAATAAACGGTTTGTACACTTACGACCGAAAAGTTTCCAAATTAGATCTCGCACAAAAAGCATGCTTCAAAGCTGGTGTAGAAAAACTGTTGACACAAACTTGCTATTCAAAAGCCATTACTCCAACGGCTATGCAATCGGGAACTATGTGGAAATATACATCTATAGATCCGGGACCTGGTTGGAATACTTCTGAATTTAATGATTCCAAATGGCATGAAGGCGCTGCTGGTTTTGGAGCGGGTGATCCTCCTGGTACAAACATTCGCACCATTTGGAATACGTCCGACATTTGGTTGCGACAAAACTTAGTTGTGCCTGCTTTAACCGGGCAAAACTTAAAAGACCTGAAGTTGCTTATCTACTATGATGAAGATTATTCCGTATATATCAACGGTGTATTGGCGGCCTCTGGTAGTGGATGGACCAGCACTTACACTCCTGTCGATATCAACGATGAAGCTAAAGCTGCAATCCGTTTCAATCAGGAAAACTTGATTGCTGTTACTTGTCATAATACAGAAGGCGGACAATATGTGGATGTGGCTTTATCTCTGGTTATTAAAGATATTCCTATTAACGAGGATATAGAGTTTGCAGAAGCAGCAAAAGAATATAAGGAGATTTCTGATCGTGCAGGTCTTGAAGCCATAAAGAATAATCTTTCCGGTTCTTATATCTTAACGAAAGATATTGATCTAAGCGGTACTGATTTTATTCCAATAGGATCAGAAACCTCTCCTTTTACTGGTTACTTTTCCGGGGGAAAGCATACAATCAAAAATCTAAAAATAACGAACAACGCTGACAACCAGGGTTTATTTGGCTATACAAAAGGGGCACAAATAGAAGACCTGATTTTGGGATCGCCTCAGGTAAATGGAAACGAACATGTGGGCTCACTCGCAGGAAAAGCAGTCAACACTACCATACAAAGAGTTCAAGTAAACCGTCCGGTTGTGTCAGCTCAGGAAGTTGCTGGAGGAATTGTTGGCACCTTAGGAGACATGGACAAAGGAATAAGTGGTGTGTCCTGGATGCTTGATTGCTATGTTGTTGATGGTACAATAAGCGCTTCAGCTTCTCGTGCAGGTGGTCTTATCGGACAAGCCTATGATATAAGTTTACAAAGATCTTACTTTACTGGCACGGTCAGCGCTTTAGATGGAGCTGCAGGTGGTATTTTGGGTGAGATAGGAAACTTTAGAGTTCAATTCAAGGGTGTTGCCTCTTTAGCAAGCACTGTGGCAGGTCGTACTGCAGGAGAATTTGCCGCAAGTACTGCAACTGAAAATGTTGTTCTGGTTGAGCGCGAGAAAATATATACGCGAAACGATATGGATATTGTAGGTAGTAGTGAAGGACTTCGGGCAGTGGATTTTGAAGTAAAAGAATTGAACGTATTCAAAACCCAAGCATTATACGAATCTATGGGATGGGATTTTAACTCTGTGTGGACAATGTCGGCACAGGGATACCCTGTGTTTCGGTGATTAATAATTGTAATTGACACAAAAAGATGAGGCTGTCCGATTGATAGCCAATCTTTTTATATGTCGGGCATGCTACTAAGCTGGCAGGATGTAAGTTCCTGTATGTGCCGGGACTGGTTCTTTTAAGATATACTCCCGATCTTAATGATCATTTCTTCAAATTGGTCGCTCTCGATCACCGCTTTCCCTTTTACTTTACTTTTATAGTTGTAAACGGTCTGCACCGAATAGTGCAGGAAATCGGCGATCTGCTTCATGTCTGTGATCCCTAACTTGATCAAAGCGAATATACGAAGTTCATTGTTTAATTCCCCTCTTTCAGGAGAATATTGCTCATCGGGCCTGAGCAGGGAATTGAACTCCGAAACAAAATCGGGGTAGAGGGCCAGAAAAGTTTTGTCGAAGTTAGTATGTAATTCGGAGATGTCTTTTTCCAATTCGTCCGTGGATAATTTAAAAAGATTGTTTATCTGGCCGGTCTTGATGTTCAGGTTTACATTTTTGCGGTACTTGTGGAGTTTATTGACATAGACCGAGCATTGGTTCATGAAATAGCCGATATAGTGTTCCTTCACGGTATTGGCTTCATCCAGCTTCCGGTTCAGTTGCAGGAGATCTTCGTTCATTATCCTGAGTTCTTTCCGGGCTTTTGAAACGGCTTTGACCTGGAGATACAGATAGAATAAGGTGATAATCAGCACTAATGCAAATAAACTGGTGATAATTGAATAGTTCTTCAAATTCTTTTGTTGGGAATAGATCTTTTGCAGATAGGTGTCTTCAATAATGGGTTGTACCCGTGCAATGACGGAATTTTTAAATCTTGCATTGTAAAACAACGCATCATCCAATGCTACCCTGATATACTCGTAAGCCCTGTCTATATCGCCGTTTTCATACAGGTTCACGGCCAAAGACAACAAAGCTTCATTTTCTTTTACTGCCAGCTCGATATCGGTAATTGCTGCGATGGTCAGATAATGATTTTCGAGTTCCTTTTTACCTGCCTGACGGTATAATTTGGCCAGGTTCATCGCAGCCATTGCATGGTCGTGTGTCTCAGGTGTCTGATTATAAAAGACAGGTAATAATAAATTTTCCGCTTCGGGAAACCGCCCTTCCTGTTGTAATTTATGTGCCAGCTCTTTCTTGTATTCTTCGGATTCTTCATACAACAGCCCCATCACTTTATCCCTGTATGCTTCCTTCTCTTTTTCATATTGTTGGGAATACTTTATATCGGCAGTATAGAATATAAGATTCTCAAAATACCGGATGTAATTCCAGCAGTACCATACCTTGTTATTATCCGTCAGATCTTCATAATCCAGAGACTCGAAAATTTCGGAAGCTTGTAGGAATAAGCCGGATAGTGAATAGATATAAGACAAGCGCAACAGATTTTCCACAATAATATCCTGCTTATTCAATTTGTTTGCAAGAGATAGGTTTTCGTTGATATAAAATTCAGCCGAGTCACAGATGAAACTGTTGTACTGATCAATGATCTCCCGGTTGATATTGATTATATCATCTATATCCTCCAGTTGTTTTTTTCTCTGTTTTAGCTCCATTATCTTAGCTTCCCTTATCTTTGTGTAGTGGGAACGTTCCGAAATTACTTTATCCAGGACTTTCAGCAAGGAATCGGTTTCCCTTTCCATACTGGAAACGGACATTGGAAAAATAATCAATAAAAGTATAATGAGGGTATGCTTCATAGTAAATAATCTCTCCTGTTAGTTCACTAATATGCTTTTAAGTATTCATGACGGTTTACCCCTTTGATCAAACACTGAGGGACAAATATAATAAAATTTTGTGGTCTGTTGCCCTTTTTAACATAATAATCTTAGTGAGAGTTGTAAATATTTTTTTCATTGAGTATGTTGGAGTTGACATATATTAATTTGTATACCTGATAGATTTTACCTAGCTTTGGTACTATCAACAACAGTTCGGGTGTTTTCAGATATTTGTCTACAAGTATTTGATTATTAATAATCAATTCTTTTTATGTCTGCGTTGCTTATCTTGTTAAGTAGCCTTTAAACAAAAATTTACCGAATTATTATACGACAAGTCGAAAATAGGAAGAAAATAATACTTGAAACAGGCACAAAGAATGTTTCAATCGATTGTAAATGAAATAAAAAATAAATTGAAGATTTCCGATAAAGAAAATAAAAAGAAAAAGGATTGGAAATCGGAACGCCTCCATGAACTTGAAATACACAGGTTACATCTTGATACCCTACCGTTCAAAATTGTGGAGGTGAAAGAGTATGGTTTTTTAGCCAAAGTGAAAGGGATATATGCTTATATCTCCTTCCATCATATGCCATGGAAATATGTGAACAGGGATGCATGGAATCATGTTGCTCCCACGTTGATCGGGAAAATTTTTTATTCTAAGGTTATCAAGGTCGATATGGAGCGCATCTCTATTCATTTGGATGCTGACCTGCCTCAATTCAAGCAGGCGGAACTGTCCATAGGAGAATTGTATAGGGGGGTGATCATCAATAAGAAAAAATATGGGTTGTTCATTGATATTGGTTATCATTTCAATTGGAGATATGGCTCTATTGTAGGCCTAATGCACAAATCGCAGTTGGATGTATTGGTGAACTTCGATGATATGGAGGCTGGTTCTACGACGGTGGTGATATATTTGGGAGAAAATGAAGAGGGTAAGGTAAGTCTTACACAAAATGAGACAGATGTGGACTGGGCCTTGGGTATTCCGCAACAAATGGTTGGCCAAAACGTATGGGTGGAGGTCGGCTCAAATGAAGTCCCTCCTGATAGGAGGTTTATAGTGTTGGGTAAGTATAGAGGCAAGATTATCATCAACAGGATATTATATCCCACAGGGAGCAAAAAAATGGGCCGGGCAAAAAAGGCTTTACCGGAGGGTGAGATCATCACCTGCGAAGTGCTCGGGTTTGACGAAAAAAGGAGGGTCCTGGAATTGAAATGGCTGAAGAAAAATCAACCGGAAAAAATACCCCTTTATGGATATTCCATGAATGAGTTACTTGATTATCAGTCCCTGGTAAATTTGTTGCATATCAAAACAGAAAACGATTATAAAGTCGAAGAGAAATGAAAGACCGAATTAATTTCCTTTTTTTGCCAATTTTTCAAATTTCAAGTATTTCTTTCTTTGTTCATCGTTTAAACGGTTCGTTTTAAAATAGTTCTTAGTCTTGTTATGCCAATCGTGCAACATCTTCTCAAGACCTTTGCTGTCTGAGGAAGGCATTCGTTGGTTATTGGATACAAAATTAATGAGCATGTTGTACTTGCTATTCCACTCATAGGCTCTTTTATCTGTATCAAGATCGGTATATTGATCTTTAATTCTTTCTATTTCATCTTTTTGCTTTTCTTCCAACTTATCGAAATGCATGCGCTGTAATCTCCACCATCTATACAGCGAAGTTTCATTTTGATCGGTTGAAGCAGAAAAAGGAAAATGCCAGTTTTGTGATAAGAATCTTTCCAAATCAGCCAGCCTCTCGTTAAACAAGCTGTCGGAGATGTTTGTCGTTGGCTTGATACCGGCGGGATAGGTTTTATTGCTCAGACCGAAACACCCCCTTCCGAATCTCGAAAAACGTTTCCGGGTATCGTTATACATTATTGTGCGGATACTTTTTTCATTGGTTTCAGGATAGTGCACTAAAACATGATCCGTGATTACTTTGATCGTTTGCGGAGTATCATGTTCCTCTAAAAAATCAACAATGGTATCCCCGATAGTGCCCGATTTGATGTGTTCCCATTCTTTGAGCATATATGTGTTATTTTGCCCTTTATGGGATATTATTTGGTTATGTTGCGATAAGCGGTAGCGGAGTTGTACAGGGGCTGTATATTTGTGTTGGGGAAATTGTTTTTTGAATTCTGTGAAGATAGCATTGATGTACATAGGTTTTTCTTGTTGCTTCAATATTTCGAATAATATTCCGGGAATTTTTTCGGGTGGGGAGACGGATCTATGACTTTTCCCGAAACGATTGACAAACCAAACTCATATTGCAGTATATCTTTCGCTACCTCTACTATACCTCCTATTATTCCGTTCTTGTATTTTTTCCATCCGGGAGAGCCCAATATATAAACCTCGAGGTCTGATATAATGTCTATCCTGTTAATTGATACAAGCTGTTTTATATCAGCAATAAATCTGTCGAAATTGAAAGCGTCTGCCAGTCCTGTCGGAATCAATACACTGTTTTTCCATGTTTTATCGTCTCCCCGGGCAACAAAGCTACCCCTATACGTGTGTCTAGAATCGGTAAACAAAGAAAGTAACTTCAGTATACAATCCCGGGTAAAATGAATATTTTCCTGTTCAATGAATGCAGATATGCGTTCATCGTTTTGCCACAGAATATCGTCGTCCTTGATTGAATTTTGATAAAAGGGCCACTCTTCTTTCAATTGTTGAATTAAAGGATTATCCGCTGAAAAGAAGTGCTGGTATGTTTTATTTTTTATTTGATTGACACGTTGGGTTGATAGATTGTGTATTTCCCCTAATGATTTGTTTGTCAGGTGCTCATCGTTTTCGAATATGCGGTATGAATGAAGAAGAATGTGGATTTCTCTTGTGTCATTTGACTTTAACTCCTTTTCGAGTATCCAGAACAGGGGCATATGGCCCTGTTGTTGATGGTAATCGTATACAAAATCTTCCCTGAACCATTTACCCTTTTCTAATATTAATTTCTCCCGCTGAAAAGCTTCCTCCGGTGAATGGATAATATTTAAAAGTTCATTTTCGAGCCTTCTTTTCAACGCGATGAGTTCAGGGTACGCTTTCTTTCCTAAGTTTCTGATATTCATAAGAGTTTTGTCCTGCTCGATTAGGTAATCATACATAAAATACTCAAAATCGATTGTACTTAACCATTTGGCTGTCCGTTTAGAACAAGATGAAACAAGTTCTTTATATCTCTTTTCAACCAATATCTTTTTTAGGGGAGACAAGTAATTCAATAATTCGGCAGGAGAAATAAGTTTGTGATTGATGGTATGAAAAAAATCATTTTCAATCAACTCTTTTACTTCTGATACTCTGTTAGCTACCGGACTTGTTTCTTTCGGATCATCCAACTGAAGAATAAATTTGTGACATAGCTCTCCCAATTCCTGCGAGGTCTTACGGCCTACATTTCGCATTTTTATAAAAGAACCCCCTTCTTCGTAATACGAGACAATATCGTAGACTGTGTGTAAATCGATAGAAAAACAACAGTTGAGCGCACGTACGGATAATCCGCGATTTTGATACAGGTCGTGGAGGGAGATAGTCTTCAGTGATTCTTTTAACATAGTAAATCATAAATAATAGGTTATACAAAATATACACCAACTTGTTATGTATTAACCCCAAAGATAGATATATAAACGATAAATAAAAATTTGAGAATAGGAAATTTCTTTCTATTCTTATTTTAATTACTATTTTTGTGTTATCGAAAGGGACAGTTACCTCGATAGAACAAGGTGGGTCTGTTGGTAAAGTGAAAGTCATGAGTACCTCGGTCGGATGGATTTTGGAAATGATGTGTCGGGTGTAAATGGGATTTAGAATATATATAAACAATGACTAAGTAGAATTTATAGGGGTGAGTGCTAAGATAAGGATAAATATATTGACGGTATTTTTCTTCATTCTCTCTGTTATTTTGGCTGTTCTGCTTCTGGCGGGCAATAAAAGAGCGGAGAAGGAGAGAGGATACGACAGTTCGTCGGTGATGAATCGTATTTCATATATACAGGAATTGGCATTGGTAAGGTATAACTATGCGGGGGTTATCAGTTATAAAGACTACCGTAAGTTTTTGAATATCAATGTGCCGCTGACCGACAAGTATTTTCTGCTGAAATATAACGGATACATTAAAGCGGGAGTGGATTTCAGCCGGATAAAGGTGACTGTGGATAACGACACTACTGTACATATTTCAGTCCCCAAACCCAGAATACTGGATACAGTGATCGATGAAAAATCGATACAGGTGTATAATGAAAGCGAGAACGCGTTTAATCCCATTAAAATATCGGATTATAACGAGGCGCTTTCCCGGGAGAAAAATGTGATGATCCGCGATGCTATTGAGCAGGGGGTTTATAAACAGGCGACCGATGAGGCGAAGATAGCCATCACTTCGCTTCTGAAAGAAATGGGTTTTACGGATATCCATATTACCGAAGAGCTGGTTATACCCCAACTGCATTGAACGAATGTGACTAATGAGACTAATGTGCCAATGAAACTAATGTGATTAATGTGGCGATGTGAAAAAGAGGCAAGATAATTAAGTTTTTAGTTTTTCACTTTTAGTTTTTAGTTTATTTTAATTATATGAGATTTACCTTCAGGCTGTACTTATATTGGGTCTCTATTTTCCTGATTTTTTTTGTCGGGATTATTGTTGTGGTCAGTTTTTTGTGGGGGACGCGTGTGAATCTCTGGCAGGCGGCGCTGGTGTTTTTTATTGTCGGGATGATCCCGCCCGCGGTCATTACACGCTGCTTCTCAAAGCGACTCGATTATATGGAATCCGACGACCCGGATCCACCTTCTTTCTCCGGTCAAAAAACGGGCTTGTTCCATTTTAGCGGACGTACCGAGCAGCCTTTCGATGAAGTAATGCAGCGGATTGACCGGCAATGGATCATCTCTTATTCAGACAGGAAAAAAGGCATACTGAAATTCAGAACCGACGCGAGAATGGCTTCCTGGGGGTTAGGGGGATACCTGAAGATGGAGGATAAAGAAACTATCTTAGTAATTATCTATCCCGTGTATCCCCGGTCCCAAAGAGAAAAGCTGATGATGGATCAACTGCTTCACCTTATGAAATCTGTGCTTGGTTCTTAACCTCTTCAAACGGATAATCTTCAATTATATTAGTTGTTCACAATACCGGATCACCTCCTCATTCACAAACCGGAGAAAATCATGGTGCTGTTCTTTTGTGATCATATGGGGATAGCTTAATATAAGCAGTTCCTGGGGTTGGGCCTCCAGACGGTAGGGAAGGTGTACAAACCTATAGGGGGTAAGCGTATAACCTGCCCGTTCGTAAAACTGTAACCGACGTACCGATAACTCGTTGCTGAGAGGATCGATCTCGAGGATGATGGTATGCTCGGAGTCGCGCAGATACCTCAGCATCTGCGATCCGAAACTTTGTCCCCTGAGCTTCGGGTTTACCGCAAGATACTCCAGATAACGATAGGAATTCCATTCCCAGAAGAACATCAATCCTATCAGTTCCTGCCCTTCCCAGGCCGACAAGGGAAAGAATCGTTCATCTGCGTAAGCACGCAGGTGATCTTCCTTTTTCCGCCTTTCCGCTAAAGGAAAGCTCTCTTCATACAGTTCCCAGACACTGTTCCAGCGTGCTGTATCGTTGGGGTCGATCCGCAAGTATTCCATTGATAGGCCTCTTTTAAAAAAGTCGGTAAATGACCTGTTGGTCTTAATTGGTTGTGCGGCAAAGATACCATAAACCTTTCAAAGATGAAAAATTTAAATCTCACACATCCCGTCTGCATTGCATGATTTGCCTTTGGTTACTTCCGGTCCCGGCGTAGTTTTTTTTTCTGTCCGGTTTTTCCAGTCGCCATACGCTTTGTTCAGCACTTTTACGAACAGGTCCACCGGTTCGGAACCTACAATGGCTTGCTGCCTGTCCATCAGGAAAGTGGGCACGGTATCGAATCCAAGGTTGGCAGCTTCGTGCATATCCTGCTTTATCTCATACAGGTAGTCGCGGCTGTCCAGCATACGACGTATCTCTTCTTCCTCTAGACCCGCTTCTTTCCCGATAGTTACGAGCAATTCCCAATCGCTGTAATCTTTGGCCTCCTCGAAATAAGCTTTCGACAGTTTTCCCAGGACAACGGAATCCAGCTCCTTTTTTGCTGCCAGCTTGATCAGCCTGTGCGCATCGCGTGTATTGGCGGCAATCGCATTGGGAAGAGCAAAAGGAATCCCTGCGTCATCAGCTAACTGCTTGATTCCGTCAAACATGTGGTCTACATTTTCCACGGGATATCCCGCCATTTTCGTCAGATATTCCCTGACAGGGATGCCGTTCCCTTTATCGGGAAGGTTCGGGTTGAGCTGATAGGCCTTCCATTCGAGAATCACTTCATCGGCATGATCGAACTGCCGGAGCGCCTTCTCATAATGTATTTTACCGATATGGCAATAGGGGCACATGATATCGGTCCAGACTTCTATTTTCATTGATCTTAATTGTCATTTCTGTAATTGAATTAAACAAGTTTTCTGCTGTTTTGTTTATCAACAGGTATGTGTTTATCGATTTTCGGGTTAATGAACTTTTTCGTTCAACGGGCACAGAGGCAAAACTTGTTTTGACTATGTCCAGCGCAGATGACTAATTTTAATGAGCTGTTTCGTTAAGCGGCATACAAAAGAAGAATTTTCTCGTTTAAAGTAAACTCGCCGGAAGTGGTTTTTAGGTATAGGATAATCCTGTGCCTGAATCCTTTAAAAGCAATAAAAGTCTTATGTTGGTGGCCATCTTTAGAGTTCCGAAATGAAAAAGCAAAAAGAAGATAAAAGCATTTTTACAGAATATTTTAAAGCTTTTTACCTGCAATATGCGGGAGATCTGGTCTTTTTTGCCCGGCAGTTTGTAGATGTCTATGCGGGGGAGGATATTGTCCACGATATTTTTCTGAAGATATGGGATAAAAGGTCGACGATCATTGTGGAAGAAAATATCAGAAATTACCTTTTGTCTATGGTTCAGCACGCGTGTTACGATTATTTGAAACATCAACAGGTGGAGGACACTTTTATGAATAAAGCCGTTCAACAGATTAAACTGGATGAATTAAAATATTACGAATCGCCGAAAGATTATTTGTGGGATAAAGACAAAATGGAAGCCGTCTATGACTCTATTGAAAAATTACCGTCCAAAAGCAGGAGTATTTTTAAAAAAGCCTACCTCGAAGGGCAAAAGCATACCGATATTGCCAAAGAATTGGATATTTCCGTCAGAACGGTGGAGACCCATATTTATAAAGCGTTGAAATTTCTTCGAGACAGTCTGAGTATTTTTCTCCTTCTTTTGCCTTTTTCGATATAAAATTTTTACTTTTTCTATCAATATTCTGAAAAGACCCTGAGATGGTTGATCAATACATTGTGATTTCAATCCCCGGCGTGCGGCCGGAGATATCAGTAAGTTTACCGTTGAAAAAGCTATATTCGAAGCGGGTATTGCCGATGCGCGATATCTTTTCCGTATGGAAATCATACTCTACCGGGTAATCGCCGATCTTTTTGACTCTGTCGGTATGAAAATCGTACTCGATAGCGTACCCGCCGATTTTTTTCACCCGGTCGGTGTGAAAGTCATATTCGATTTCATGACGGCCTATTTGTTTTAATTTGCCGTTCATTTTATCATACAGCCTTGATCCGCCCGTCAGGATAGAAAAATCTTCTAATTGGCCGTTATGTAAGAAAATCATGATTTCTTCCCCTATGAAGATACGGGCTTTTTTTCCGCTTTCTCCCGCCCCCTGCGGATGATGTTCGGGGATGTGCAGATATTCCCATGTCCCGTCCCTGTGAAGGATGACCCTTCTACCGTCTTCGGTAACGGCATACTGCTGCGCGTATGTCGATGGAATATAAGCGATTGTTGATAACAGCAAAAATAGGTAGAGACATAAATGTTTCATGATTCAAAAATACAGTATAATATTGATAAAATAAAGGGATTCACTCAAATTATTATAACCCGATTGAAGGAACTCCCCCTCATTTTTCTGGTATCTAATATAAATTTTTCACAAAAATAATACGTAATTGTCTTTTAACAATCGTATATATAATATATCGAAAAGAAATAATCAATGAATAACGATGTTCCGGAAATAGTAGTGCGTGTGCTCCATGGAATCCAGACGGAGGAGGAGATGCATGTTTTTTTGCAGTGGTACCATGCCTCGCAGGAGAATAAGAATATTTTCTTCCAATTAAAGCATATCCATGATCTTCGCAAGGAAGGGCAGAGACCCGATGGGATAGAAATGGACACAAGCTGGGAACGTTTATGGGAAAAACTGAAAAAGCGATCTGTAACCCATTCGCCATCTCCCGAAACGGTTCGTAGGAGGCGCTATACCGGCATCGTACGATATGCAGGCGTAGCGGCGATCGCTGTTTTACTGATTGTTGCAGGTATTCGTTTCTTCTATAAGAGACATGACCGGATGATATGGGTTGAAGTCAGGACCGGCGCCAAAAGTAAGCCGCAAACCATCCGGTTATCCGATGGTTCCGTCGTTTGGTTGAATGCCTCCTCACTGTTCAGGTATCCGGAAAAATTCGGTACAAAGAACAGGGAAGTATATCTGGACGGAGAAGCGTATTTCAGTGTAATGAAAAGTGAACTGCAGGCTTTTGTGGTCCATACCGATAAACAGGAAATCAATGTGTTGGGGACCGAATTCAACGTCCTCGGCTATTCTTCCGACCCCTATACCATTACAACGCTGGTAACGGGTAAAGTGAAACTTGGGACATATGATAACGAAAAACACCTGAAGAGTGAGATTGTGATGCAGCCCAATCAACAGGTATATTTTGACAGGGAGTTTCATCAAACGACCCTCTCGGAAGTAAATGCCCTGGACGCTACATCCTGGATGAAAGGGATCTATTCTTTTAGAGACGCACCATTGGAGGAGATCACCCGCCGGTTGGAAAAGATCTACGGTGTTGCCATTATTATTCCGGATGAAGTGAACAGAAAAGAAAAATATACGGGTAAATTCTTTTCCCATCAAACCATAAAAGAGATTCTAGACGTACTGAATTTCAAAGATCAATTCCGGCTACAATTCAGTGATGATACGATTTTCCTTCGGAGAAGATGATCAATGTAATTCATAATAAATAATAACTAAATAACTTAATAAAAACAAATGCCTATGGAAGAAACCTGAGAATAATAAAGAAAGCCAGGAAACTGCGCCAACAGCATCCCGGCTTAATTCGTTTTCAATCAATTAGATTATCCCTATTGTCTAGCGAACAACAGTAAAATACTATTTTTTAATTCATTAAAAACATACAAATATATGAATAAATTAACAGATACCCATAGACTTATATGGAAAAAAATACCTTTAACCGTAAAGTTCATTCTTGCCTTTTTGATTGCCGGGCATATTACTGCTTTTGCCGGTAGTTATACCCAAAATGAAAAATTATCGGTAAAGGTACACCAAGTAACTTTTGATGAGATTGTTTCCGTTATCGAGAACCAGTCTGATTACGTGTTTTTCTATAAAAGCAGCGATGTGGACCGTACCATACTCTATGATGTGGATTTGGAAAACAAAAGTATCCATGAAATTCTGGATCAGTTAATGGAGCATTCTTCCCTCACTTACCGGGTATCCGGAAAATATATTTTTATCGATAAAAAAGAGATCAGAAAGGATAAAGAGGTAGTGAATAAGGAAAATTTTGTGCTCCAGCAGAGAAAGCAGATCACCGGAAAAGTTACCGATGAACAGGGAGAGCCTGTCATCGGAGCGAACATTATAGAAGAGGGTACGACCAATGGAACGGTGACCGATATAGACGGTAATTTTTCATTGCTGGTTGAACAGGACAATGCTACCATCCGCATCTCTTATATCGGCTATATCGAGCAGGCAATCGATATTACCGGAAGAAACTCCTTCAATGTTGTTCTACAGGAAGATACGAAATCGCTGGACGAATTGGTAGTCGTAGGGTACGGGGCCATACGCAAATCAGACGTAACGGGTTCTATCTCTACCGCTAAAGGCAGCGATATTATCAAAACCCAGTCGTTCAATGCACTGGAAGGATTAAAAGGGAAAGCGGCCGGTGTGAACATTTTCTCCAACACGGGACAGCCGGGTGGTGAGATGCGTGTTATTATCCGCGGTATTTCCACCATCAATGCTTCGGCCAGCCCGTTGTACGTAGTGGACGGAGTGGTTATGTCGAACTTCCAGTTCCTCAACCCGAATGATATTGAATCGATCGAAGTACTGAAAGATGCTTCGTCGGCAGCTATCTATGGAGCCCGCGGGGCCAATGGCGTGGTGCTGGTAACCACCAAGCGGGGAGGTAACACGGGAGACCGGGCACGTATCTCTTATGACGGCTCGATATCCGTCAGTACAATGTCAAGATATATGGACGTGATGGATTCCAACGAGTGGATGGCTACCTTCAAGCAGGGACTGGAGAATGCCAATGCCTGGCAGGGCAGGAACTTCACGACCGACCTGTCGCAGATATTCACCGATGAACGTTTTTTCAATGCCGACGGTACGCCAATCTATAATACAGACTGGCAACGGGAAGCATCCCGTACTGCTCTTTCCCACAACCACCAGATCAACATCCAGCGCGGCGATGAAAACTCGTCGATGGGTGCGTTCCTGAACTATACCGATCAACAGGGTATCCTGCATAACTCCTATTTCAAACGGTTGAACGCCAAAATGGCGTATGACGACAAACCCACCAAGTGGTTATCTACCGGTGTGAACCTGATGGTGAACCATACGTGGGGGAACAGGACCTCGGACAACCCGTACGGGCAGGGGGCGTTGCGTACCATGGTGGAATTGTCGCCCTTTTTGCCGGTAATGCTGGATGGGGTGTATATCCAGACGAACGATGTAGAAACAGAATCCATTTATAACGATAAGGACAATCCCGATCCGGAAAGAATGCAGGGGTATAGCCCGGAGGGTGTCGGTAACCCGGTGGAACTGTTGAAGCGAATGGTGGCTATGCAGTACCGGACACAGATCTTCGGGAATGCGGCCCTCACCTTTCATCTCACCGAAGACCTGGAATTGAAAACGCAATTCGGTATTGATTATCACAACAACCGCAATGTCAACTACACGCCATTTACCCCGCGCCCGCTGATCAATCAAAGTTCTACGGGAAGGGCAGAAGGGGTAAACGAAAATATCCTCTACTGGCAGGAAGAAACGTACCTGACGTATGATAAGGAGTTTGACAAGCATTATATCAACGCGTTGGCGGGTATCTCGTGGCAGGAACGTACCTTCACCCAGTTCAATGCGGTTGGGACCAATTTCACGGACGATTTTTACGGTTACTATAACCTGGGAGAAGGAGAAGACAGGCCCTCCGTGGGCAACGACCACGACCGGTGGGCAATGAACTCTTACTTCCTCCGCGGGGTATATTCATACGACAGCAAGTACATGGCTACCGTGACAAGCCGTTGGGACGGTTCCTCGAAATTCGGAGCCAACAACAAATATTCATGGTTCCCTTCTATAGGTCTTGGGTGGATGATCTCCAACGAGGAGTTCCTGAGAGATCACCCGGTGATCAGCCGGTTAAAACCGCATACCTCTTTCGGGGTAACGGGTAACTCCGAGATAGGGACTTACGCGTCGTTGCCAACCATCGGGCAGGCTACCACGATTATCGGAGGCACGTTGCGAACGGTGTCTTATGTGGGCAGGATGCCTAATCCCGACCTGAAATGGGAGCGGACAAACCAATGGGATGTGGGCGTCGAGCTCGGCCTGTTCAACAACCGGCTCAATCTGGAAGCTTCCTATTACTATAAATTTACCACCGACCTGTTGCTCAGCCGCCCCCTTCCGAGGTCTACCGGCCATTCGTCGATCACGAGTAATATCGGCCAGGTTTCAAACCAGGGAGTGGACCTGCTGATCAACGCGTACCTGATCGATACTTCCGACTTTCAATGGAACAGCACGTTTAACGTGAGCTTCAATAAGAATCGGGTCGAAAAACTGGACGAGAGTTCATCGGTGGACCCGGTTACCGGCAAACGCCAGATCCTTCTCGACGGTTTCGTGGGGTATGACATGCTGATCCGCGAGGGAGAAGAGCTTTCCACGTTCTACGGGTATAAGCGGGCCGGTATCTACGATGGCAACCCTGACAACTGGGATCCGGAAACAATGAACGTGCCTTCCACGATCGGTGAGAAAGTCACTTACAAGGAGCGACAGATTCTTGGCAATGGCCTGCCCGACTGGATGGGGTCATTTATCAACACTTTTAACTACAAGGGATTAGACCTGACGATCGACCTTCAGTTCTCGCTGGGCGCTGATATCATGCAGGAGTTTTTCCATTCCACCGAAGGACGTTTCCTCACGAGCGGTATCGATCGTTTGTGGCAAGAGGCATGGCATCCCACGTTGAACCCTGACGGCGAGGCACAAGCAATCCGCCTGGCTAACTTCGGGATGGGTAACAACGCCAATGCTGATGACACCTGGGTGGCCGACGGTTCTTACCTGCGGGGTAACCTGATCCAACTGGGGTATACCTTCAACCCGGACCTTCTACGGAAAATAGGGCTTTCTGCGTTGCGCCTGTACGGGAACGTGAACAACTTGTTCCTGATTACCTCGTCGGATTACCTGGGCTACGACCCGGACAACTCTTCCCGGTTAGGGGACAACAAGTGGGGTACCAACCGGCAGTTCTTCACCTACCCGCGTCCGAGGACATTCACGTTCGGCCTCAATGTGACATTCTAATTCATAGCAATAAACCAATAAAAACAGTATCATATGAAATTATATAAATATATATCCATCCTTTGCCTGTTTGTATTTTCGTTGTGGATGAGTTCATGCACCAGTTTTCTGGAAGAGAATCCACTGGATGAAAAAACCGAAGGCCAGTTCTGGAGAACCGAATCGGATGCTCAAACGGGTGTTAACGGGCTTTATTTTGGAGGGGTTCCTTACTTGCATAACATCGATGTGGACGGTGGCTGGACCCCGAAAGCTACCATGTGGGGAGGCGTTATGTCAGGGCTATTCGTGGACAAGCGTAAAGACAGAACCTTTACCAATGCCTCTGAAGGAGCCAATTTTAATATCGAATCCTTCGATGCTACTGCCCAGAAGATATGGACCGAGTTTTATATCGGTGTTTCCCGGGCGAATTTCGTGATCGCCAATATCCCGGAGATGACCGACGTGCTGACCCCTGCCCAGATAGAAAACTTTGTCGCCCAGGGCAAGTTCTTCCGAGCCTACGCTTATTTCTACCTGGTGAAAGAGTTTGGCGACGTGCCGTATATCGACTTTCCGTATACCTCCCTGGAGGGAATCTACCAGGAGCGCGTCCCGGCGGCACAGGTATACCAGAATATTGAAAACGACCTGCTCGATATCATCGGGGGGAACGCGTTGCCCAACGTGGCGTTTTACGACAATGACGGATATGCGACCCGCCCGATGGCGCAAACCTTGCTGGCACAAGTATACCTGCAGTGGGCCGGCGTACCGGTCAACGGCGGGAACGAATATTATACCAAGGCGGCCAACATGGCCCTTAACGTGATCAATGGCGGGCAGCACGCGCTTATTCAGCCTGGTGGAAGCAGCAACGGTCTCAATTCGGCGTTCAACGTGATCAAGACCACGAAATCGTCCAACGAGATCATCTTTGCCAAGGAATACGATCAAACCAATTTTAATATAGGCAACTCCTATGCGGTCCGTTCCATCGGGACCGACGCGTTTCAATGGCGGGACGGTAATAACAACAATGTTTTCAGTCCGGGAGGAGATGTGTTGTATAATGCCTACCTGCCATGCGACATGTTGATCAATAGTTATCATCCTTCCGATATACGTAACATGGAGAAACAGTTCTTTTTCCGTGAATATACCGATGTTACCGGTGTCTCGCATACATTGAACAATGTAGGAAACTGGGCATGGTTCGACGAGAGTTCGTTGACCAACGGACGTGACGGCGACAACAACATGCCGATCTTCCGGTATGCCGAGGTGTTGTTGATTGCCGCCGAAGGGCTTGCGCGGACAGGAAACGAAGGCGATGCCCGGGGCTACCTCAACCAGGTGCGACGGCGTGCCGGGCTGGCAGATGAAACCGCGAGCGGCGACGCGCTGGTACAGTCCATCCTGACCGAGCGGTTCCACGAGTTTCCGCTGGAATTCAAGATATGGGATGATATCCGCCGCTATCCCGAAGCCGATGGGATGCAGTCGGGCAGGCTGAAATGGGTTCCCCTCGCGACGGCAGCCATCCAGAACAAACCGGAAGGAACTACCTGGGTAGGTGCTATCCCGGAATATGCCCTGTTATGGCCGATCCCATTGAGCGATATGCAGGCAAACCCGTTGCTGGAAGGGCACCAGAATCCGGGATGGAATTGAAATAGATAAAAATTGATTGAAAAAACGAGGGGTATGTCGCGCTGCGGGGTACCCTTTGTTTATAGGTGCCCGGTAAATCCTATCTTCATGGAATAGGCTGTAAAATAAACCGTCCCATGTAGCAAATGCTGCACGGGACGGAAATATGGATGAACCGGGAAAGAAGAGTGGGGTATGTTATATTACCTTCTCTTTTTCCTCTACTTTCATTACAACCTGCTGATTTTTATCGTCAAAATCCACCAGAACGGTATCTCCTTCTTTCATGCCGGTACGGATGATCATTTCGGCCATTTCGTCTTCAATGTATTTCTGGATGGCCCGTTTTAGCGGACGGGCTCCGAACTGTACATCGTATCCCTTATTGGCAATGAATTCCTTAGCCGGCTCAGTGAGCACAACAGCGTATCCGAGGTCTCCGATACGTTTGTAAAGGCCTTTAAGCTCGAGATCGATAATTTTGTAGATCGACTCTCTGCTCAGTTGATCGAACATCACGATGTCATCCACCCTGTTCAGGAATTCGGGTGCAAATGCCTTGTTCAGCGCTTTCTGGATAATGTTGCGTGAATATTCGGTCTCGCTCACGTCGTGATTCGTATTGAATCCGATACCACGGCCGAACTCCTTCAACTGCCGTGTTCCGATATTGGACGTCATAATCAGGATCGTATTCTTGAAATCGATCTTCCGTCCGAGGCTGTCCGTCACATGTCCCTCATCCAGGATCTGAAGCAGGATATTGAATACGTCGGGATGTGCTTTTTCGATCTCATCGAGCAGCACTACGGAGTAGGGCCTGCGACGCACCTTCTCGGTAAGCTGTCCGCCCTCTTCATATCCCACATATCCCGGAGGCGCTCCCACGAGGCGCGATACATTGAATTTCTCCATATATTCGCTCATATCGATGCGGATGAGATTTTCGGACGAATCGAACAGAAACTCCGCCAGCTTCTTGGCGAGATGGGTTTTTCCCACACCCGTAGGGCCGAGGAACATGAATGTGCCGATGGGTTTGTTGGGATCTTTCAATCCCACCCGGTTCCGTTGGATGGCTTTTACGATCTTGTTCACCGCCTCATCCTGTCCGATCACCTTCCTTTTCAGTTCATCACGCATTTCCAGCAATCGTTGCCCTTCGGCCTGTGCAATGCGTTGTACCGGAACACCCGAGATCATTGCCACTACTTCGGCAATCTTATCTTCGTCCACGATCTCCGGCTTTTCCTTGATCTCTTTCTGCCAGCGTTCCTCTTCCGCTTCGAGCGCCAATAGCAACTGACGCTGTTTGTCGCGGTAGCTGGCGGCCAGCTCATATTTCTGCGCTTTCACCGCATCGGTCTTGTGCTGTTCCACCTCTTTCAATTCTTCTTCCAACTGTTCGATGGCTTTGGGTATCACAATATTGGAGATATGTACCCGGGCGCCGGCTTCATCGAGCGCATCGATCGCCTTGTCGGGGAAAGTCCGGTCGGAAACATAGCGGTCCGTCAGTTTCACACACGCCTGCAACGCCTCGTCGGTATACCGCACATTATGATGCTCCTCGTACCGCTCCTTGATATTACGCAGTATCTGCAGTGTCTCTTCCGGAGTGGTGGGATCTACGATCACCTTCTGGAACCGGCGCTCCAAGGCACCGTCCTTTTCGATGTTCTTCCTGTATTCATCCAGCGTGGTAGCTCCGATACACTGTATCTCACCCCGTGCCAGCGCCGGTTTCAACATGTTGGCGGCATCAAGCGATCCGGCAGCGCCCCCGGCACCTACAATGGTGTGGATCTCATCAATAAAGAGGATGATATTGGGGTTCTTCGACAGTTCGTTCAATATTGCTTTGATACGTTCTTCGAACTGGCCGCGATATTTGGTTCCGGCCACGATCGACGCCATATCGAGGGCGATCACCCGTTTATCGAACAGGGCACGGGAGACTTTCTTCTGTGTGATGCGCAGTGCAAGCCCGTCCACAATAGCCGATTTTCCCACACCGGGATCACCGATGAGTACCGGATTGTTTTTCTTGCGGCGGCTGAGGATCTGTGCGATGCGTTCAATCTCTTTTTCCCGTCCCACTACCGGATCGAGGCGGTTTTCCAAAGCAGCGCGGGTAATATCCGTTCCGAAATTATCGAGCACGGGCGTATCCGACCCGCTGCTTTTCGTCTGCTGGGAAGAGCCTTGCCCTCCGCCGGGATTGAACGGGTATTTTTCGTTCGCATCATCATCATCGTCGTCGGTGAAGTTGGCACCTGCTGAGGGTGATTGTCTATCCCCATCTTCAGTCCGGTTATCAAGGATGCTCTTTATGTAGAGAAAGGCACTTGAATAATCGAGTTGAAACTGCGTGAGGATATCATATATCAATGTGCTTTTTTCTTTTAAAAGCGCCAACAGAATATGCTCGGAATCGGTCTCCTGACTCTTTGTGAGACGCGCTTCCAGGATACTCATTTTTAATGCTTTTTCCGTATTTTTATTGATCACGAGTTCACTGGTTCCATCATAAGGCTCCTGGGTGGCGCGCACGTGCGAATCGATATAATCTTTGAGCACATGCAGATCGATATCGAAATCCTGGAGCACCTGAATAGCTAATCCGTCGCCATCACGAAGGATGCCGAGCATAAGATGTTCAGGTCCTATATAGTTATTCTGGAGCCTTTCCGCTTCTTCGCGGCTGTATGCCATGATGTCCCTGACTCGCTGAGAAAAGTTGCTATCCATCTATTTAATCCCTTCTTTTAGCTGTGTATAGACTACAAATATAATCTTTTATTTTAAATCGATTGAAATTTTTTGGAGGTCTTCTGAAAAAATGATCTCTCATTTAGACGGCCTTTGGATGGTGAAGTGCAAAAACAATGCCAAAGAATGGGGAGGGGATCAGCATCAATAAATCTGATCAATCGGTAAATTAATAAATCGATAAATCAACCGATATCCTGTACGTTTTTCTTTTTGGATTTGACCGATTCAACCATCGGGATCTTCACCTTCCTCGATTTGATGCGTGTGGTAACGCGTGGTTCTGCTTTTGATCCCGGCACATATTCGTGGCGGAACATATTGAAGAAGAGAATGAACAGGGAAAGCAGCAACGGCCCGAAGATGACTCCCCAGAACCCGAACATGGGAATTCCGATGAGTACCCCGAATACGGTGATCAACGGATGGATGTCGGCCAGTTTTTTTTGGAGCAGGAAACGGGCTACATTATCCACGCCTCCAATAATAAACGTACCATAGACGAGCAGTGCGATACCGTTCACATAATCACCGCCCAACATCAGTGTAACCCCTAACGGAACCCAGATGATCATGGTTCCCACAATGGGCAGGATGGTGGAAAAAGCAGTAAGAATGGCATATAAAACCGCATTTTCTATGCCGAAAAAAAGATATCCCATATAGGCAAAAAAGCCCTGGATAATTGCCAGAAGCGGGATTCCCACGGCATTTGCCTGAATGATCATGCGGGTTTCTTCCGCCAGGATCTGCTTATTTTCCTCCTTGAACGGCAAGACTTCCCTGATAGCTATTTCAAACTCATCGTTGTTGAAAAGCATATAATACAATACGAAAAGGATCACAATAACATTGATCACAAATGAATAGACGCTGTTCCCGAGCATTTGCAGGATATTGGAGCCGGCTCTTGGCAAAGCGGCCAGGTTTTCGGGAGTAAATATATTAAATCCCAGTCTTTCTTCCAATGTATCGACAAATTCGTTAAACTGCCGTAGAATTGCTTCGGGATTGATCGATATCCCTGAAACGGTATCGATTACCAGAAAAGTGAGTCCGGTGAGGGGGATGAGAATGAAGAAAAGTACTTCCAATACGATGAGCAACGCGCTGAGCGACTTTTTGAAGTTAAGCTTCTGCGTGAGGAATTTCTGTTGCCCGTTCACAAGCACATACAAAGTGGCCGCACCCAGGAAACCGCTCATATAGGGACGTGTATGTCTGAAAATAATCAATCCCAACAGGATGAGAAATCCGATCAGGATATATTTATACCGTGTTTCTTTTTTTTCTTGTTCTACTATCATAGGAAATTCTGCAAAATATATGATATTGAATCTTTGCCCAATTGCTCATCCGATCAACCCTACTCAATCTGATTCAATCTGATTCAATTCAATCTCACTCATGCTGATCCGGTCTTAAAAAACGCCGAACCGTTGAAGTGACGACTGCCAGGGGCTATAGAAAATCTTCCGGTTTTGAAAATCCACCATCAATCAGTGCCGCTTTGGCCCTTTCGTAATCGGAACTTTTCACCTGCATCTCTATATCGCCGAGAGGATATGTCAATCGGTTGAGGGTAAGGTTTTTCATATAGATTTCAACCCCTCTCATTTCCATAAATGTCTGTACAATAGGTACATCGGAGGCAAAAGTAAATGTTTTCACTGTGATAAAATTTTCTTCCATAATAGAGGATGCGTTTGTAATATAGCCTTATCTTTCAATAACGTAAAAATACACTTTTTGTTTATTAAAATAAGGGTTGTGTGGGTTTTTTTACTATTTTTGGTACGGTTTAAGCTAAAAGTCTTTGGGAATGGAAAAAATAGCATTGGTTACGGGAGCAACTTCCGGGATCGGGGAAGCTACGGCCCTGAAACTGGCCGGAAATGGTTTCGATATAATAATTACCGGCAGACGGCAGGACAGATTGGATGCATTGAAGCGAAAACTGGAAGAGACCGCTTCCCATATATTGGATCTCTGTTTCGACGTACGGGACGAAGCGGAAGTGAATGCCACCCTGGGAAACCTGCCTCCGGAATGGAAGAATGTAGATGTGCTGGTCAATAATGCCGGACTTGCCGCCGGGCTGGATCCCGTTCAGCAGGGGGATAGCGATAACTGGAACCGGATGATCGATACCAATGTGAAAGGGCTGTTGTATGTTACCCGGTGCATTTCACCGGGAATGGTCGCCCGCAAGAAGGGACATATTATCAATATAGGCTCCATTGCCGGAAAAGAGGTTTATCCCAACGGGAATGTATATTGTGCCACTAAGCATGCGGTGGACGCATTGACGAAAGGAATGCGTTTCGATCTGCTTCCCCATAATGTAAAAGTGACACAGATCTGCCCCGGCGCTGTGGAAACGGAATTTTCCATCGTGCGTTTCCATGGGGATAAGATTCGTGCCGGTAAAGTATATGAGGGATATGAATGCCTGGTGGCCGATGATGTGGCGGAGTGCATTTGGTTTGTAATTTCCCGGCCGCCGCATGTGAATATCAATGATATAGTCGTGATGCCTTCGGCACAGGCGTCGGCTTCTGTTTTTCATAAATATAGCACATGATAAACAAAAATATACCCGCAATGAAACGAGTATGAAAAATATTTACATACCAGAACATAGTTATTGCGAGCTTCATAATATACTTTTGAAAATCAATAGTTTATGAAACGAACTTATATTTTTTTATTTGTTTTGCTTATGACAACCCGGCTTGTTGAATCGCAGGAAAATATCACCTATCAGACTCCGCCTGAAGAAATCCTTGACTTGGTCGATATCGAGAGAGCTCCCACGGTAAATATGGACAGCAAAGGCGAGCAGATGTTGTTCTTTTACCGGAATACGTTCAAAACATTGTCCGAACTGAATCAGCCTGAAGTGCGACTCGCAGGTCTGCGGATCAATCCCGGTGCCAATATATCAAGCACCGTTACCTATTTTAATAATATCCGCTATAAAAAAACGACCGATAAAGAGGTACGGCAAATACAAGGCTTACCGTCCGAACCGCTTATTACCAATGTCTCTTTTTCGCCCGATGAAACAAAACTTGCTTTTACCAATACGGTGAAAAATGGAGTGGAACTATGGATTGCCGATATGAAAACCCTGGAGGCAAGAAGATTGACGGATGCCGTTGTCAATGCCAATGCCGGATTTCCATACAGTTGGTTCAATGATGGAACCGGGCTGCTGGTAAGGGTCCTCCCCGAAGACCGCCCCGGATTGATCGATACCCAAAAAGCTTTGCCGGAAGGGCCGGTTGTTTCCGTCAGTGACGGACAGATCTCTCAGAACCGTACCTATCAGGATCTGTTGAAGAATCCGGTCGATGAGACCAATTTCGAAACGCTGATGACATCGGAACTGTATAGAGTCGGGCTCGACGGATCGAAAGCTCAATGGAAAGAGGCAGGGATGTATATAGGCCAATCGTTTTCCCCCGACGGAAAATATGTGTTGCTGACCACCCTTTCCCGTCCGTTCTCGTATACCGTACCCTATTACAGTTTCCCCAACGTGACGGAGATCTATACGGCCGATGGGAATTTCATGATGAAATTCAACGAACAGCCGCTGCTGGACAATCTCCCTATAGGATTTATGGCCACGCAGGAAGGGAAGCGGAATATTTACTGGCGCTCCGACAAGCCGGCCACCCTCTACTGGGTGGAGGCGCTCGATAAAGGCGATCCGGAGGTGAAAGCGGATTTTCGCGATGAGGTGTTCGAACTCGATATCCCGTTTACCGGAACGCCCCGTTCATTAGTGAAAACCATTAACCGTTACGCGGGTATCACCTGGGGAAACGATGAGTATGCCATTCTTCGCGATCGATGGTGGAATACGCGGAATCAGAAAATATATGTCTTTAACCCGTCGGATAATACGCAGGAACCACGTATCATTATCGACCGGAATTACCAGGATGTCTACGGCGACCCCGGTTATCCGCAAACCGAAAAGAACGCGTGGGGAACTTATACGTTGAAGATGGATGGTAACTCGGTGTATTTTTTCGGGGACGGTTTCACGGCGGAAGGACAGTTCCCTTTTATCGACCAACTGGATTTGAAAACACTGCAAAAGAAACGGATCTATCAATCCGCTTATACCGATAAAGTAGAGGAACTGGTCACATTTGTCGATAGTAAGAAAGGTACGGTAATCACCCGGATCGAGTCACCGGTGGAATATCCCAATTATTATATCCGTAATATCAGGGACAAGCGTGCGCCGGAACCGTTGACCGCCTTTGAAAACCCGTTCAAAAGCATTGCGGACGTGCATAAGGAAGTGATCAGCTATAAACGGGACGATGGAGTGGAACTTACCGGCACATTATACCTTCCGGCGGATTACGACAGGGAGAAAAAGGAGAAATTGCCAATGATCATGTGGGCATATCCCACCGAATACAAAGACCGGAGCAGCGCGGGACAAACCACAGCCAATCCCAATTCGTTCACCTACCTGTCGTATGGAAACCCTGTTTACTGGGTAACGCGCGGCTATGCCATCCTGGATGATGCGGCCTTCCCCATCGTGGGGGAAGGAGACGAACAACCCAACGATACTTTTGTGGAGCAATTGGTCGCCAATGCCAAAGCGGCCATAGATGCCGTGGAAGCGCTGGGATACATAGACCGGGAACGGGTAGCTGTGGGCGGTCATTCTTATGGCGCGTTTATGACGGCGAACCTGCTTACGCATTCCGACCTGTTTGCCGCGGGGATCGCCCGTAGCGGGGCATACAACCGTTCGCTCACGCCGTTTGGTTTCCAGAGCGAAGAACGGAATTACTGGGTTGCTTCTGAGGTATATAATACCATGTCGCCTTTTATGCATGCCGATAAAATGAAAACGCCTATGTTGCTTGTGCACGGGGAAAGCGATAACAATTCCGGCACGCACACAATGCAGAGCGAGCGTTATTACCAGGCGTTGAAAAGTTTCGGCGCACCTGTCCGTTTGGTGATCCTGCCGAAAGAAAGCCATGGGTATGCCGCCCGGGAAAACATATTACATCTGTTGTGGGAGCAGGATCAATGGCTGGAAAAATATGTAAAGAACAAAGGGAAAGAACAATAAATGAGAAGAAAAGACCGTGAAATGGATCGCGATTGGGGGTTGCAGGTGATCGACCGTGCTCCATTTGCCGTGCTTTCGGTTACCGACACGCATGGCGATCCTTATGCGATCCCCTTATCAGTAGCCAGGGAGGGCGAATACCTCTATTTTCATTCGGCGAGGAGTGGGACGAAAGTGGATCTGTTGCAATCGCAACCCCTTGTCTGTATGACATTCGTAACGGATGTGAATGTACCGGAACTGTTTTCAGAGGAGGAACTGGAAGAGATGCGTACGAATGGGGACAAGGCGCCGGATATCGGGAGCAAGGTGTTTACCACCGAGTATGCCTCGGCAATTGTGTACGGCAAGGTTGAATCCGTCACAACCGAGGAAGGAAAACGCCGGGCGTTGGAGGTGATCTGCCGGAAATACGCTCCTGATAAAATGGCGTTGTTCGATATGGCGGCAGCATCAGGAATGAAATTGACCAATATCTACAGGATTGCCATAGAACAGATCACTGCCAAACGAAAAAAATACGATGCCGAGGGCAGGGAGATGAAAGGGGGAAGGGAGGAGTAATTGACCCTCTCTGAGAATAACTTTATGTATTCGATTCCCAGGAGTTTAATTTCTATTTTAAACCGGTCTATTATTTCGCGATAACAAATTCGATCCCGTCGCCGCTACGGATAGCGTGCCGGGTTGTGAAACCAGCATTTACCTCCACCACATAAAGGGCCGGTTCCGTAGAGGCATAATTCCATTCCTTCAGCGGGGTAGTATTTGCCTGAATGGTCACGATCTTTTTAGCGGTATTTACAAAAAGGATATCCAGTGGGATATAGGTGTTTTTCATCCAGAAACTCTGTATCTCTTCCATATCCTGAATGAACAACATTCCTCCGTTTTCCGGAAGGGTACGCCGGTACATCAGTCCGCGGGCGCGCAATTGGTCGTTATCAGCCACTTCAATGTCAATCATAGCCAGCGTATCCCTATTCTGTTGGCTTATGAAAAATAGCTCTCCCTGTTTGCGGAAAGGGATGTCTGTCATGGGGTCTTCCGGGGAAGGAGTTGTACCGGTTACTCCTTGTGGGTTGGATCGTTGCGTAACGTAAAAAAGGATAATGGACACGATCAGCACCAGGATTATCAATGATAATAACACGATTCGCGGAATGTGTCTGTTTTTTCGTGTAGCGCTCATTTCAGGATATGTTTGTTAAAAGGATGTTCGAATAGGTTGTTACTTCACTTAATAAACATTTTTATGCGTTTTATTTTTCCATTATCCTTTTCAGGTTTTGCAGCCCTTCTTTAAAGTCTTTATCCATATTCATAAACAATCCGATAAAATTCCAGGGATAAGGCGATTTTCCGGAAATGCCCCAGGTTACATGGGTCTGATCCGGGTTTATTTCTTTTAGGATGAAATATCCTTTCGCAGGCTCGCCAAAACTGAAATCCAACTCCGACTCCATATGTTCGTCTTCAACGATTTTAGTGATGGTTTGGGAGCCTTTTCCTACCTTTTTCCCATCCCAACTGTATTTGAATCCCACCGTTCCGTCTATTCCTTCGGAGGTGGTTTTCATTCCGGGATCCATTAGCTGCCAGACGCCGAAATTGTCCTGATTCTTTATATACTTAATGTAATTGAAAACTTCGTGTTTCGGTTTGTTGATAATGATTTCACTTTCGCTGACGAAATCCTTTGGAACAAACAAGGCAATAATTAACGGAATCGCAATTAAAATGGCGATAATCAGGAGGATCTTTTTTAGTAATTTCATACGATTATTTTACTTTTTATATTTCGGTGTATGTAACTCGCTATAATCATGTCCCTGTGTGAGAACAATTCTCATGCTCGTTTCATAGCTTTTGCATTTTAAGTTGAAGTGCACATTTAATTTTATTTCTTTTTTAGCGGGAAAATTATCTCATTGCTTTCACTTTCCTGATTTTTATGTCAGCTGAATTTCTTATTATTATTTCGGATTTCACCTCTTATGAAACAAACAGTGAAAAATATAGTTCATTAAAATTAGTCGTTTTTCACGCTCGACATAGGCAAACAAGTTTTTCTTCTGTGTTCGCACTAGTGATTCGATAAATCTATATCAAGATAATTGTCTTTTGGTTTCGCGGCTCAAAAAAGATGGAATAATCCGTAAAGGGATGCGATGATCGCCAGCATCATTGTCATGGTAACACGCAGGTTGATGAAACAGGCACGTCGCACATCGGCATGGGTGAGATCCCGGTCGTTCTCCCCGATATACGGTTTTTCGACGAGTTTACCCTGATACACGTTCGGGCCGCCGAAACGGCAGTCGAGTATCCCGGCGAGTGCTGATTCGGGATAACCGGAATTGGGACTTGAGTGGCATTTGGCATAAGTGCGGATAAAACGGAATCCGCGTCGTGAGGGCGGCACCAAGACCATCAATAAAGCTGTCAGCCGTGCGGGAATAAAATTAGCGGTATCATCGAGGATGCGGGCGGCAAACCATCCGAAATCGCGGTACTTTTCGTTTTTATATCCGATCATAGAATCCATCGTATTCACCATCTTGTATGCCATTATCAGGGGAATGCCGCCGAGCGCATAGAAAAACAGGGGGGCGATTACACCATCGCTCAGGTTTTCGGCCAATGTTTCGAGCGTTGCCGTACGGATCTGTTTTGCTGTTAACCGGGATGTGTCGCGTCCTACGATCCAGCTCAGTTGTTTCCGTGCAGCCGGAATATCTCCTTTCATGACCAGTTTTTCTACTTTCATCGCTTCGGAGATCAGGCTCCGGTTCGCAATTGCAAAGAAAAACAGAATCGTGTTGAGAATGTTTTTAGCAGTAGTGTATTCGTCCAATAACCATTCTATGGTTGTAAAAACGGCAAAAACCGAAACGACCAGCCCTAAAGCGACAAATACGCCTTTCGCCTTCCGATGGTTTCCCCGGTTAAACTGCCGGTCGCACCATGAGATTATGCGACCGAACAGTCGGATGGGGTGCGGTAAACGGTGCGGATCACCGATAAGCGCATCCAGCAGCAGTCCCCCTAATAGCGGGATCAGAAAATCCTGGTATATAATAAAAAAGTGGTACAAAGTCGTTTTATTTTAAGAAGAACAACTTTAAGGCTTCAATGAGTTGCCGGTTCCACGCTTCTTCCTGTACCGAAATACGAAAATATTGTACGGTTAATCCCCTGAAATTGGACGCATCGCGGATCAATAATCCGAATCTGTCAATCATGAACAATTTCAATTCCGCTGCCGTTCTCTCTTTCATTTTTACTAAAAAGAAATTGCACGGCGAAGCGGTCACTTCGAGTTGTGGCAAGGCGGTAAGCCTTTGTTGTAGCCATGCCGATTCGGCACAGATAGAAGCGATATCAGGGAGCAACTTATTCCAATTCTCCAGAATAAAACTTCCGGCTTCCAGCGCCAGGGCATTTACCGACCAGGGCGGACGCAACGAACGGATGCCGTCGATTATCTGCCGGTCGGCAACAATATATCCCAACCGCAATCCGGGAATACCGAAGGTTTTTGTAAACGAATAGACGGTAATGAGATTCCTGAGCCCGCCTGGTAACGATTTCACGGATTCGTTTCGCGGGCATACATCGTCGTAAGCCGCATCCACGATGAAAGAGGTAGAGGGATTTTCGCTGCAAAAACGGGAAATTGTGGCGTTGTCCACGAGTGTTCCGTCGGGATTGTTCGGTACGCCGAACCAAACCGTGTCGGCTTCAAAACGGACGATGTCGCATAATGATCTCACGGGTAGGAACGAAATCGCGTGCCGGTAAGCGCGACAGGCATCCTCATATTCCGAAAAGGCAGGGTAGGGAATCAGACTTTTCCGGTTTTGAAAAAGGTGTGCCAGCAAATAAAACGCTTCGGCAGAACCGTTCGTGATCAATATATTATGGGCAGAAACAGCGTGGAAATCCGCCAATTGTGATGTCAGCTTGCGGGCATTCGGATCGGGGTAATTCCCGATAGCTTCCATGCGTCTTTTCAGATAAGCCGCCATGGCTTCCGACGCGTTCCGGTAAGGAATATTGGAGCTGAAATCGCACCTTATATTGTCCGGATAGTCGTATAGGTCGTTACCATGTCCTGTTAGCATCCCTTAATTTTTAGTTATCAATTACCCATTATCAATTATCAACTGTCAAATCAACCTAATCACCGTTCCACTTAATCACTATCCCGCAGACATCGATAAATATACTCCATATCCACATTTTCACGGATCACGTCGGCGAGCCGGTTATACCCCTCTTCCTTCCGGGTCTTATAATTGACGGTAGCGGAAATGGCCGGGTCTATCCGGCGCAGCACCGGTTCAATGACCGATGCATTGTCGAAAATCCCGTGGATATAGGTTCCCCAGGTCTTGTCGTTCAGGAAGTAACCGTCCGTTTCGCCGTTTTCCATGCGGCAGAGCGGTTGACCGGAAGGTGTGTGTCCGGCGTGTATCTCGTACCCCTCGCCTGAAGCGCCGCCTTCGATGAACGAAAACCTGCATTGCCGTGTCTGTTTCCCACCGGCAAGGGTAGTGACAACCGGTAAAATGCCCAGCCCGGGCAATGCGGTGATATCGCCCTCCACGCCGTCGGGGTCGCGCACCTCTTTTCCCATCATCTGGTAACCGCCGCAGATACCGTAAACCGGTTTCCCGTTACGGTGATGTGCCACAATGGTCTTATCTAGACGCTTTTCCCGTAATATTTTCAAATCGGACAGGGTATTTTTCGACCCCGGGATCACAATAATATCGGCCTGCGACAATGTTTCAGGCTTGTCCGAGTAGAAAAGATTCACGCCCGCCGTCTGCTCCAGCATATTGAAATCGGTAAAATTCGACAGGTGTTTCAGCAGCACCACCCCGATATTGATTTTTCCCGCTTCGAAAGCCGTTCTTTTCTTTTCGAGGATCACACCGTCTTCCTGTTCGATAAAAAGCCCCTGGCAATAAGGGATGATACCGACTACCGGCTTTCTGGTCAGTTCTTCCAATATCTTCTTTCCGTCGGTGAACAGGCTGATGTCCCCCCTGAACTTATTGATGATAATTCCTTTGACGGCAGCGCGCTCGGCTTCGGGAAGCAGTTGGATAGTTCCGTACACACTCGCGAAAATACCTCCTTTATCGATATCGGCCACCAGAAATGTTGCAGCGGCGGTATGCAATGCCACGCGCATGTTCACGATATCTTTTTCCCAGAGGTTGATCTCGGAAATACTGCCGGCCCCCTCAATCACCACCGGATTATAGCGGGCTGCCAGTTTATCGAACGAACGCATTACTTCCGCAAACAGCGCATCGCGGTCGGTCTTGTTGAAATATTCCCGTGCCGATTTATTACCTGCGGGCTTGCCGTTGAGCACGACCTGGGAGGTCGAATTACTGGTCGGTTTCAGCAATACCGGGTTCATTTCCACCGAACAGTCGATGCTACACGCTTCAGCCTGTACAGCCTGTGCGCGGCCTATTTCGAGGTTGTCGCCGGTAGGATAGCTGTTGAGCGACATGTTCTGAGCCTTGAACGGGGCAGGGGAGTAACCGTCCTGCAGGAATATACGGCAAAAACCGGTGTTAACCACCGATTTCCCCACGTCGGAACCGGTACCGACAAACATAATAGGACGAAGTCTGCCATATACTGTATTTTTTCTCATCAGCGTAATATCTCCGAATTATGAAGTAATATATTTACACTTTTATTTTTATTACCTGCCCGTACGCTACGGGCGTGTCGAATGCCTTCCCTATCGTATAATTTTCGAGAATGATAAAAAAAGCCCTTACGATGCCTGCGTGTGTGACAATCAGGATATTTTCCGCATCGGCAGGCAAGTCATGTATAAAAAGTTCTACCCTTTCGAGCATCATCCGGAAAGATTCCCCTTGCGGGCAGACTGTGTTTACGTAATCGTCAAACCACTTTTTGCCTTCATCTGACACGTATATATCATTCCACTCTTTACGTTCCCAATCCCCGAAATTATATTCTTTTATCCGCTCATCGATAATAAAATCGTCGGCTAATTCTTGTGCCAGCATTATACATCTTTTCAGCGGGCTGCAATATATTTTATCGAACGCCACAATGTCCTGCAGTTGAGACCGTACAGACGTGACTTCTTCGGGAAATGTGCCGGCAAGTCCTACATCGGCATGTCCGTAGCAAATGCCTTTCGGCATATCGACCTGTGTGTGTCTTACTAAATAGAGTTGCATATCGCGCCTAAATATACGAAATAATTCCTGTGTACGCCAGGTAGAAAGCTACTTCACAGAATTGCTGCAACGTACCCAGAATATCGCCCGTGAACCCGCCTATTTTCTTTTCCGTATATCTTTTTAAGAAAATTAAAATAAGAGTGTAAACGGCCGTCACGATCAAAGTTATTTGCCAGGGAATGAATATTAACGGTAAAACGGCAAAAATGAGCGCTATAATAAGTGTGATATTGGTCGGATGATTACGGGAATGAGACGATTTGCTGCTTTCAGTGCGAACATAGGTTGACGTTCTCATCAGCACGACCGGGACGAACCTGCTGGAGGCGTGCGCCGCGATAAGGACGACAGGAAGATGCTGCACATTCATGGAGACATATAATGAAAACTTAGCCAGAAAAAGAAATAGGAGCGAGATGACGCCGTACACCCCTATACGACTGTCTTTCATAATCTCCAGAATACGCTCTTTCGTATATCCGCCGCCGAAACCATCAAAGAAATCCGATAGTCCGTCTTCATGCAGGGCGCCGGTAACACCCACCATGGCGATAATGGCTGCCGTTGCCGAGATAGTTTGCGGAAAAGCAAGCATACACAACATGAAAACGGCTCCTCCTACAGCCCCTGTGATAATACCCACCAGAGGGAAATAACGCAAGGAACGGGTGAGATTATCTTCCGAATAATCTGTCCTGCCCACAGGTATCCGGCTGTAGAATTGCAGGGCATGGAGGAAGAGATTCAGTTGTCGTTTCATTTGTCTTGGTTTTCCTTTTCAACTTTACCCCGCATGATGCACCCCGGCTTCGTCAAAACTTGCCATTTCATTGAGAAAAACAAGCGCGGATTGCAGGATAGGATAAGCTAACGCTACACCTGTCCCTTCACCTAACCGAAGATCGAGAGACAGGACAGCGTTTCCATTCATATATTCTACCATGGCTTTATGTCCGCGTTCATTGGAGGCGTGACTGAAGATCACATTGTCTGTGATATCCCGTTGCATCTCGTAGGCCGCCAGGAATGCCGAGGTGGCGATGAATCCGTCGGCGAGGATGATCATGTTTAGCCGTTTGGCTTCGAGCACGGCGCCGCACATCATGGCGATCTCCAGCCCGCCGAAGGTGGCGAGCGTCTCAAGCGGCGTATCGGGATTGTACTTTTCCGCAACCTGTTTTAAAATCCCATATTTGCGGCGGACGCCCGCCTCGTCGTGTCCGGCGCCGCGTCCTACGCAGTCTTCGAGCGGAATACCGGTAAACTTATGTAGCAGTAGTGATGCCGGCGAAGTATTTCCGATACCCATTTCGCCGAAACCGATCACGTTGCAACCGTTCTCAAATTCCTGTTTCACAAATTCCGCCCCTTTTTCCATCGCCTTGCGACAGGTTTCGACGGTCATGGCAGGCTGATGCAACATATTGTGCGTCCCGCGGGCCAGTTTGGCATCGACGATGCCGAGTCCGGCAGGAAAGTCATGATCTACCCCTGCATCGATGATCCTGAGGCGTATATCGTGCTGGTGTGCGAACACGTTGATGCCGGCTCCCCCGTGAACAAAATTCATCACCATCTGGTGAGTGATCTCTTTCGGACAAGGACTTACCCCTTCGTCGGTAATACCATGGTCGGCGGCAAAGACCAGTATGGCGGGGTTACGCAGTTCGGGCGTAAGCGTTTGCTGTATTTTGCCGATCTTAAAGGCGATATCTTCGAGTTTGCCGAGCGAACCCAATGGTTTTGTACGGCTGTCAATTTTGTGGAGGAGCGCAATCTCAAAATTCATGTTTTTTCTTGTTTATCTTCTTTTTCAATATCTCAATTACTTAATTTCCTTTTATTCCCTACCAATTGGTACAGTCGCATATTAACTTCACTTTTGTTGGCTCTGCCCTTTTCCACCTAATCACCTCACCACACCTCACCACGCATTTTCACTTTAATTGCAACGGAATACCCGAGATCATCACATATACTTTGTCGGCCGTTTTGGCTATATATTGATTTACCCATCCCTGAAGATCGGTAAAATGGCGCGACACCTCATCAGGCGCATGCAGGCACATCCCGATTTCGTTACTAACCACAATCAGCCGGAAATCCTGCTGAATAAACCTGTCCCATTCCGACTTTGCTTCTTCCAGGGATGCCTGAAGATCATATTGATGGTCGTGGAAAATATTGGTCAGCCACAGTGTGATACAATCGAGCAGCACTGTCCGCCCGGAAAGTGGGAGCGAACTCAATTGTTTTTCCTCTTCAACGGTTTCCCATTTTTCGCCACGGTCGGCCTGATGGCGGCGGATTCGTTGTTCGAAATCATCATCCCAGCGGCGGGCTGTAGCCAAATACAATGGGTGGGCGGAATATCCTTCCGCCAACTTTTGTGCGAATCGGCTTTTGCCCGACCGTTGCCCGCCTGTTATGAAAATGATCTCCCGCATTTCTCTTTACAATAAATTATTTGATGTCACCATTGAAGGCTCCCAGTGTTGGGCGCAAATTTACCAAATTCTTTAGAACGAATAGCTGACTGAACCCAGAATACTGCGTCCCGGCATATTGTATCCGTCTTTTTCGGTGTAATTCTCATCCAACAGGTTGGATACAGAGATCCCGATGCGTGCCTTTGGTGTTATGTTGTAGTAGACGGAATAATCGAATACCAGATGTGCCGGATGCTGAAGGACCTGATCGCCTGCCGTATATCCACCTTTGACATAATAATCGATTTCCTTAATTTCAGGACGGAGCTGGGCGAAGTTATCTTCCTCCAGTCGCTTTCCAATAAATCGGGCATGCAAGCGTGTAGAGAACTTGTTATTGGTGTCGAAAAAGATGCCGAAATTACCGTTCGTTTTGCGTACATATAGTAAATCCCGTGTGATGATCGTTGCGTCATTCTCACCCTTTCTACCCGTAGAATTGAAATTGAATAACATTGTGAATCCGGTATACACTTCGAACTTGCTCCTGTATCCTGCCAATGCGGCCAGGTCTATCGACCCCATCAGTTCCAGTCCATCCATAAACGCTTTATCGGAATTGATGTAGCGAACGGTATCATCCGTCATTTCCAGATCTTTTACAATCATGTTTTTATGATGGGTATTAAAGTAGGTGATATCGAAGCTGAGTCCTCTTCGATTGTAACTTAATCCTACATCGTAAGTGTTGGACGTCTCGGGTTTCAAATTGCTGTTTCCTACATATACCTGTCTCCACCAGAAATCCCAATCGGGAAAATAAGTTTCTATCTTATAGTCTCCGGCGATTCTGAATGCATCCGGGACACTGAAGGCTGTGCCAAAACTCGAATGCAGTTTTAACCCGTCGATGATATCCAGTTTGATCCCTACCGATGGGTTGAAATTATAGTAATGTTCGGTAACACCTTTTGTTTGTAAATCAGCATTTTCGCGGATACTGTATGTTATATAATTGTAACGCAATCCCGCATTTGCGGACACTCCTCCGGCATTGTAAGCCAGTTGGGCCAGCACCGATAGTTTTTGATTCCGGTTGTCAGGTTGATAGGGAACATCGGGTGTATTTGCTTCTTTAAAACGTTTCGAACGATAATCGTATATATCATAGTCTATGCCCGTCAACAATGAAAAATTACCAAAATGATGGGTGTTGTTCACCTTCACCCCATACTCGCGGGTCTTTCCAATAAGGTTGACAAAACCCTGGTCGGTAATATCACTGAAAAAGCGTTCTCTATCATACGAGAGGTACGGTGAGACAACGAATACATGATTGTCGGAAGAACGTTTTATCTGGCCAAGCAGATTGATCCTGTTAAGGTCTTTTTTACTGTCGGTATATGTGTGCCAGTAGTTTCCGGGTGTTTCCACATCGCGGTTGAGTGTCAGGAATGACGCCAGTGTGGCAGTCCATTTATTTGAGATCAGATAGTTCAATTTTGTGGAAACCTGATTTGTACTATATTTTGAATTGTTCAATGTATCCCCGTATGATTGCTTATCAAGTATCAGTTTCTCTTTTTCGTTGAGCGGCAAAAGATTTTTACGCCCAATGCGATAGTCTTCGGTTTGCACTTTCCGCGACAATCCGAATGAAAATGAAAACCGTTCGTTCATAGGTACATTCGCATATTCGCTGAATTCGAATTGACCGAAGCTTCCTCCTTTAACACCAAGCATTGCTATGCCTTTGTCAGAAGAAGCCTTTGTGATAATGTTAATAACACCGCCCATCGCATCCGAACCGTATAAAACGGAGTAGGGCCCTTTTACTATTTCGATGCGATCGATTATCCCCGTAGGGACGGTTGCCAAATTGGTAGTACCGGAAGGCATTCCGTCAATTAGTAACAATGTATAACTGCGGGAATGTGCCGATGGTGAAAAGCCACGCATCCCAATAGTCGCACTTAATCCCGGATATTGAAGGATATCTAGGTTTGTTACTCTTTTTAGCAGGTCGGCGGCATTATCGGCCTGTACCGTAGTTATCTTTTTACTGTCGATGATCTCCACCTTCTGTGGAACGTTCTTTAGCGGAAGGTTCATGCGGGTGGCGGTGACCACCACTTCATCAAGGTCATACGACTGTTCGGCCGATTCCTGTGCCTGGAGGAACGTGCCGGCAAAAACCAGAGCAATCATGCCCGAAAAAAATTTCTTGTTCATAAAAAAATTTACAGTTAAACAGTGAATTTGTTTGAACCATAAACTTTCGAGGGAGAGGGTGTCGTGAAATTCCGGCTGTTCGGAGGTATAGGAGGCCGGAAGTAATCTCAACGCTGCTTTTATCCCGAAAGCTTGGATGGCTGATGCTTTCGGGCAGGTCTTCCGGCTCGTTCCGATTATCCGTTGTCTTCCCATCCCGTAACGGGACAGTGACGTTCGCGTTTTTCGCGTCGGAGAACCTTGTCAGTGAGACTATTCCCAAAACATCGGGAATAATCTAACCATCGGGAACATACGGCTGCGGGTACAGCTTCGGCTTTTTTGCTTACGGCAAATTACCGAATTCCTTTATACCCGAAAGCGGTGCAAAGGTACTACTTTTATTTGGGATCAGGAAAAAAAACGATTCAAGAAACTTATCCGATCGTAATAATGCCAATCCAGTCAGGAATTAGCAGCAAATTTATCAAGTGTTGTCCAGTATACGGGTTGATAATTAGTAGATTGAAAAATAGATAACCTATTTTTTCCCGTTCCGCAGGCGTTGTTCGGAGACGGGAAAGACCACGGGTTTGCCTGATATGGGATTGGTTTTTACAATTACGACCGTATCGTACACACTTTCAATGTGTTCATAGGTTATTGCCTCTTCCGGTGTCCCTTTGCAAAAGGTCGTCCCGTCTTTCATCATCAGCAGGAAGTCGCAATACTCGGCGGCGAGTGAAAGGTCGTGTACGATCATCATCACGGTCAGTTTCATCTCTTCATTGAGCCGCTGGATCAGGTTCATGAACTGCATCTGGTGAGTAATGTCGAGATGTGATGTGGGCTCATCGAGCAACAGCAGGCGGGGATGTTGCGACAGGGCACAGGCGATATTGGCCATTTGCCGCTCACCGCCGCTTAATTCTGCCATCGATTTGTTGCGCAAGCGGTAAGTATTGGTCAGGTGCATATAATGGTGCGCTATCCCGATATCTTCTTTCCTGTCGAAGAACTGGAACCGTTGACGATAGGGGAGTCGTCCCATCAGCACATATTCCTCTACCGACAGTTCCGCCGTTTCGGAAAATTGCGAAACGATGGCGAGCTTTTGCGCTTTTTCCCTCCAGGTAAGTTTCGACAGGTCACTTCCCTCAAGCAGGATACAGCCGTCCTTTAAGGGTAATGTCCCCGCAATTCCCCTGAACAGCGTAGTTTTCCCCGATCCGTTGGGGCCGATGATTCCGGCAAACGACCCTTCGGTGAGCGACAGGTTGATATCATACACCCGGAAACCGCTACTATATCCGCAGGAGAGATTCTGTATATCGAGGAAATGGCTCATTTGAAATTATGAGTTATAAGTTATGAATTACCACATTATTTTTATTGGCACATTGGCATATTATTCACATTGGCATATTGAATCATCCAGTCATCCAATCATTCATCCATTTTTGACTCTTTTCGTCTCGTGTTACTCAGCAACAGGATAAAAGCCACACCGCCTACAATACCGGTGATCACTCCGATAGGCAGTTCGTTGGGTGAAATAATAGTGCGTGCCATCACATCACACAAAATCAGGAATATGCTGCCGCTCAGGAAGGATGAAACAAGCAGTATACGGTAATCAGTGCCTACCCACCGGCGTACGATGTGCGGGATGACCAGTCCCACGAACCCGATGATCCCCGCCACGGCAATGCATGCGCCGGTCAGCAGTGAGGTCACGATAAACAGGATGCGGATCACGCTGTTCGCGTCAAATCCCAGATGCCTGGCTTTTTCTTCTCCCAGCCGCAGCGCGTTGAGAGGCATCACGAACAGGTACGATACGATGAGGCAGCATACCGAAAGGGCGATCATTACCGTGATCATGGTATTGTTCGATTCGTTGAGTGAACCCATGATCCAGAAAACAATGCCGTGAATGTTGTCTGTGGAGGTGACGGACATGAGGAACATCATCAGTGATGAAGCGATGAAGCTGATCATGACACCGATCAACAACATGCGGTTGACACTGAGCCCGCCTCTTCCGAGGCTGAGGGTATATACAAGGAAGATGGTCGCGAAAGCGCCGATAAATCCGGCCAACGGTAGGAACAGGATATTAATCAGGTGCAATCCCGCCACAATGGCGAAGGTGACGCCCAACGACGCGCCGCCGGAGATCCCGAGGGTATAGGGCTCTACCAGTGGATTCCGGTAGATCCCCTGCAATATGGCGCCGGCCAGGCTGAGGCTTCCGCCGATAGTCAGGCCGAGCAATGTCCGGGGGATACGGATATATGCCAATACGCCGTACTCCATACTCTCTTTATCGGAAAGAATGCGCGGCAGGTCACCGATGCGGATCGGGATCTCGCCCATCCCCAGCGAAAGCAGCACGGCTCCCGTTATCCCCGCCAGAAGCAGCAGGACATATATGCCCCAAACCAGTTGTTTTTGTCCCATTCCTGTGTGATTAGATATCATTGGTCCCAACTAAGAATAATGAGTGAATGATTATTCTGAAGCCTGTGCTGATACGTCAATAATGTATTCAATAAATTTACTTGTTTCAATAGGAACGTTCCTGTTAATATTCAATTCCTTTCCGGCTTCGTATCTTCCGGTCGTACGGATGTTTCAGTTTTTTGCAGAACGATACATAATCGGCAAGCTCCATTATGTTTTCTGTGGCGGCTCTGCCCGTCAGTACGAGTTCAGTGTCTTCCGGCTTGGCTTTAATGAAATCGAGCAGTACGGATTCGTCCAGATAGTGATCGCGGACGGAAATAAGGATCTCGTCCAGGATAAGCAGATCGTAATGTTCCGAAGCCAGCCTCTCTTTTATGGTTTGTACGGCTTCCGGGACTTCCTTTCTGATTTGGTTCTCATCAATAGTTTTATCCAGATGCGGATGCCCTTTGGCGAAATTCAGCACGGTTGCGCCGAGTTTCCTGAGGCTTTCCATTTCGGAGTAGCCGTATTTTTCGGGACGTTTGTGAAACGAGCAGTAACAGACGTTGAAACCGCTGCCCAGAGCGCGTGCGGCCAATCCAACGGCAGCCGTCGTCTTCCCTTTCCCGTCGCCGGTATATAAATGTATTAATCCTAACTTTTTCATCTGACTATCAATTTGGATACGAATTATTTTTTAATTTTTATTGTCTTGGCTCTTGGTTCTTGAATCTTCCATCAGTTCGCCTATTATCTCCATCGTTTGTGCGAATGTGATGGGGGTGGGTTGGCAGGCGATATCCGAGTCGATGATGTAGACCTGTTTCTTTCGCGATGCATTCAGGTTGGAATACTTGTACCATAGTTTCAACTCTTCTTCTCCCACAATACCCATGGTAGCAATAAAAATGTAATCGGGATTGTTGGCGATAACGAATTCACGGGTAACGCTGCCTGAAGTAAGTTTTTTTGTGATGTTCTCAGCGCCCAGCAACGTCATATAGTCATTCATAAACGTGTGGGGAATAACGGCGAACAAGGGATTGGCGCCGATCTGGAAAAATATCTTAGGATTTGTCCGTCGGTTGTTTTTCTTCGCTATCTTCTGAACCGTTTGTTTGCTTTCTTCCACCAGGATATTGGCTTTTTCGGTTTTGCCGGTCAATGCTCCTATACGGACGAACTGATCGCAGATTTCCCGGAAAGACTTCGGAGAATGGAAGATCTCTACCTTTATTCCAACCTTGCGCAGTAGCTCGACGTCTTTAGGATTGGTCAGTCCGGAAGCCAGTACCAGATCGGGTTTCAGGCTGATGATCTTCTCAATGTTCGCTTTTACGGTCGAAGCTACGATCTCTTTGTTACCTCCTTTGGCTGCCTTGCAATAGTTTGTACATCCCACCAGATTATCCTGCGCTTCCAGATAGTACAGGCTTTGCGTGAACGAGGGCGCCAGCGATACGATGCGTGTATATGGCTGTCCCTGCACGGCAAATACCGTGATAATACAGAAGAAAAGAAATATTTTTTTCATCATTCAATTATTTCTATCAATCAATACCCATAGAGCCTGACCCCCTAATCACCTTCCCTCTTTTCCACTTTTCCACTAAATGCCATGCAAAGGTAACAAGAAACGGGAAAAGAGAAGGGTTTTTTTGTCATCGAGATTTCGTATAAGGGGGTGGCTGAAATTTTGTCAGAAATTTTGTCAGTTTCCATTCCCGCTCAATTGTTTTTTTGGCAGAAAAGGGATTTGAATAAATTTGGCACAGAATTCGCAGTTGTGGTTATGTCAATTAGATCAATAACATTAATTATATTAACATCAATTTTAGTAGTATGAACATTAAACCATTGGCAGACAGAGTGCTGGTAAAACCGGCAGCTGCGGAAGAAAAAACAGTGAGTGGAATCATTATCCCCGATACGGCAAAGGAAAAACCACTGAAAGGTGAAGTAGTAGCTGTGGGAAAAGGTACAAAAGATGAAGAAATGGTCGTGAAAGAAGGCGACAAGGTGCTTTATGGAAAATATGCAGGCACTGAAATTGAAATTGAGGGCGTACAACACCTCATCATGCGTCAGTCTGACATTTTAGCAATCATTGACTAAACAGTACCCCTAAAAGGTGGAAGTCAATCTTACTCAATCCATTCAGTCAATCTGTTAAAAAACAAAACAAATAATCGAAATAAAATGGCTAAAGAAATTAAATTTAACATGGATGCCCGCGACCTTCTGAAAAAGGGCGTGGACGAACTGGCAGATGCCGTTAAAGTAACATTAGGGCCTAAAGGCAGGAATGTAATTCTTGATAAAAAATACGGCGCACCTCAGATCACTAAAGACGGTGTTACCGTGGCAAAAGAGATCGAACTGGAAGATGCTTTCCAGAATATGGGCGCGCAACTGGTGAAAGAGGTAGCCTCTAAAACCAATGATGATGCCGGAGACGGAACAACTACCGCCACAGTATTGGCACAATCTATCATTGGAGTTGGGTTGAAAAACGTTACCGCCGGCGCCAATCCGATGGATTTGAAACGTGGTATCGACAAAGCAGTGGCCGCTGTGGTTGACAATCTGAAAAATCAGGCCGTTGAAGTAGGGAATGACCTGAAAAAGATCGAAAACGTTGCTAAAATTTCCGCAAACGGAGACGAAACCATTGGTAAACTGATCGCCGAAGCTATGCAGAAAGTGAGCAAAGAAGGAGTGATCACCGTGGAAGAGTCGAAAGGTACCGACACTTACGTAGACGTGGTGGAAGGGATGCAATTCGACCGGGGTTATATCTCACCCTATTTTGTAACCGATACGGAAGCGATGGAGGTGGATTTTGAGAATCCGCTTATCCTTATCCATGATAAAAAGATCTCTGCTATCAAGGAGCTACTTCCTATCCTGGAAAAAGGAATTCAAACCGGCAAACCAATATTGATCATCGCCGAGGACATCGATTCGGAAGCACTCACCACTTTGGTTGTGAATCGCTTGCGCGGCTCATTGAAAGTAGCTGCGGTAAAAGCTCCCGGATTTGGAGACCGCAGAAAAGAGATGTTGGAAGACATTGCCATACTTACCGGAGGTGTTGTGATCTCCGAAGAAAAAGGGCTCACCCTGGAAAATGCTTCTCTCGATATGCTCGGTAGCGCAGAAAAAGTGACTATTGACAAAGATACCACTACCATTGTGAACGGGGAGGGCGAAAAAGAAGCCATCAGCAGCCGTATCGGGCAGATCCGTGCACAAATCGAGAAAACCACCTCCGACTACGATCGTGAAAAACTGCAGGAACGTTTGGCTAAACTGGCCGGTGGCGTAGCGGTACTTTACGTGGGTGCACCTTCCGAAGTGGAAATGAAAGAGAAGAAAGACCGCGTGCAGGATGCCTTATCGGCCACACGTGCTGCCGTAGAAGAGGGAACAGTTCCCGGCGGCGGTGTTGCTTATGTCCGTGCTATTGAGGCACTTGAAGGCCTGAAAGGCGAAAACGAAGACGAAACCACCGGTATCGAGATCGTGAAACGGGCCATCGAAGAGCCCCTTCGCCAGATTGTGGTCAACTCCGGAAAAGAAGGTGCCGTAGTAGTACAGAAAGTGCGTGAAGGCAAAGCCGATTTCGGTTACAATGCCCGCACCGACCAGTATGAGAATCTCTACGAAACAGGAGTGATCGACCCAGCTAAAGTGACCCGTGTTGCTCTGGAGAATGCGGCTTCCATCGCCGGCATGTTCCTCACCACCGAATGTGTGATCACCGATAAAAAAGAAGAAAATCCTGCTCCGCAGATGCCGATGGGCGGAGGCGGAATGGGCGGCATGATGTAATCACTCCATATAGATTATATCGATACGCTGAAGGCGGATGACTGAGAATGAAA
>NZ_CALNAT010000230.1 GCF_937873925.1 uncultured Proteiniphilum sp.
AATAAAAGACATTATTTTCTACCCGGGTCGATATTGGTAAAGATGAAATGAGATGATTACAGTAGCAACTTTCCAAATGTCAGCGACTACCGTAATCCCTTTATTGCCGAAGTGATGAAAATATTAGGTTGAGCGCGCCAAAGAGGCGATTGAGGATTATTGTTGATTATTTTTAATGTCTGTTTGCGTCCCTTTTAAGAACTATTTATTGATCGGACTGTTATATTCACAGCAAAGAATTATTAAAATTTATTCGATTTCATCAGTCGTTTTCTCGCTATGGTATAGCCCGAACTTGTTCGGTCTCTACTCATTTAGCTTAATGAAAACATTCTAAATAGACAGATAAATGATCCAAAATGATTTACCTGCGGTTTTCCGTGATTTTAACCCACTAGAAGATAAGATGCTGCAAGTCATCGACAACGAGGGCAACGTGGTCAATAAAAAGCTGATGCCTGCGTTGGATGACGAAACGATTATAGATGCCTATAAGCAGATGTTGTATGAGCGGATAGCCGACGAAATGGCTGTCTCTTATCAGCGTCAGGGGCGGATGTACACCTATACGCCCAATATAGGGCAGGAGGCCATCCATATTGCCGCTGGCATGAATATCCGGAAGGAGGACTGGCTGGTTCCTGCGTTTCGTGAAATGGGCACCCTGTTGGCAAAAGGGGGTACCATGAAAGAGATGTTCCTGTTTTATCTCGGGAATGAACATGGCGGCAGTTTCAGGAATGTACGCCATGTGTTGCCTATAGCTATCTCCATCGGGACGCAGTTTCACCATGCCGTTGGTATCGGATATTCCGTCAAATACCAGAAAAAGGATGAAGTGGTTTTCACTTTTATCGGCGATGGCGGCACTTCGGAAGGGGATTTCAGCGAAGGGTTGAATTTTGCCGGTGTATGGCAGGTTCCCGTAATCTTCACTATACAGAATAACCAGTATGCCATTTCCGTGCCGGTAAAAGCGCAGACCAATTCGGTCAACCTGGCCGTGAAATCGGTCGCTTTCGGTATCCCCGGTATTAAAGTAGACGGAAACGATTTTTTTGCCATGTATCTCGCCTATAAAACGGCATCCGAATATGCCCGGTCGGGAGGGGGAGCCATGCTGATTGAAGCATTCACCTACCGCCTTGGCGCACATACCACGTCGGATGATCCCTCGAAATACCGAAAGAAGGAGGAGGAGACGATGTGGGGACTGACCGATCCGCTGATTCGTTTGAAGCGTTATATGCAAAGTGAGGGAGTATGGAATATCGATGAGGAGAAACTGATCCAAGAGTATAAATTGCAGATCGATGCCCAGTTTGTGGAAGCGGAAAACAACAAGTCTTATCCGGTGGATGATGTATTCGGACATATGTATACCGATATGCCGGATGAATTAAAGAGACAAAAGATGGAGTATGAACAATTCTTAAGCTGGAAGGAGAACAGAAGATGAGCGTAATGACAATGGTGAAAGCGATAAATAATGCGCTCGATATAAAGCTGAACGAAGATAGTAGTATTGTTATCTACGGCGAAGATGTAGGTGTGGAAGGGGGCGTTTTCCGTGTGACCGAAGGGTTGCAGCAGAAATATGGCGCCAATCGTGTCTTCGACTCCCCCCTGGCGGAATCGGCTATAGTAGGTACTGCCCTGGGAATGGCTGTTTCGGGACTCAGGCCCATTGTGGAACTGCAATTCGAGGGTTTCACCTTCCCGGCATTTAATCAGATACTCTCCAACGTTGCCCGTATGCAGAACCGTTCCCGCGGAAAATTCGGAGTTCCTATGGTAATCCGCTTTCCCTACGGGGGCGGTGTCAATGCGTTGGAACATCATTCCGACAGCCCGGAGGCCCTTTTTGCGCATATACCGGGACTTAAGGTGGTAATCCCCTCCACTCCCCACGATGCGAAGGGAATGATGATTGCTGCCATCGAGAGTAGTGATCCTATTATCTTTATGGAACCGAAACGTATCTACCGTGCCATCAAACAGGAGGTTTCCGAAGAGAAATTTACGCTTCCTCTGGGTAAGGCTAAGGTGGTTAAGGAAGGAACGGATATCACGGTAGTGGCTTTCGGCGCCATGATCCGTGAGTGTCAGAAAGCAATTGCCGTGGCACAGGAGGCCGGTATTTCAGTAGAGTTGATTGATCTGCGTTCCATTTACCCTATTGATAGGGAGACGATCCGTAATTCCGTGAGAAAAACGGGGCGGATGATCGTTGTGGCGGAAGCGCACGAATCGTTCAGTGTCGGGTCGGAGTTGATCGCCGTGGCCAACGAAGAGGCTTTCCTCTACTTAGAGGCGCCACCGAGAAGAGTGATGGGGTTTGATACTATTGTCCCCTTAGCACAGGGAGAAAAATATTATATTATTTCGCCCGACCGTATTTTTTATGAAATAGAAAAGAGCGTTAAATTCTAAAAGAAAAGAAATCAAGAAGTTGAGAAGTCAGGAAGTTTAGAAATCTTGAATCTTGAATCTCGATTCTTGAATTTTAAATCTTGAATTTTAAATTTTTAATCGTATGAGGTTTACATTTAATTTCCCCGATTTAGGTGAAGGACTCGAAGAAGGAACCATATTGGAGTGGTTTGTATCAGAAGGAGAGTTTGTGAAGGTAGGTGATTCCCTCGTACAGATGGAAACCGACAAGGTAGTGGCCGATATCCCTTCTCCGAAGAGCGGAACTATTGTCACCCGTTACGGGAATGTGGGTGATGTGATCCATGTGGGTTCACCGCTTGTAGAAATTGAAACAGAAGGAGCCGGGAAAGAGCTGGGAAGTGGTGAAGACACCGGGGAAAACGCAGAAAGGGTTGAAAATATACAGGAAATTGCCGACGCCGATACCCAGGGGATTGTAAAAGCAGACCAACCTATCCCGGCCGGCGCAGAACCGGAAGAAGGTGCGGCGGTAGTAGGTACAATGGAAGTGGCAGGTGAAGGCGCCTTGTTGGCTGCGAGCGATGAAGGATCCGGAACAGATAAACCAGATGAAGGGTTGCGGAAAGTGCTGGCAACACCGGTGGCACGTGCCATGGCAAAAGAGATGGGTATCGATATCAATAATGTACCCGGCAGTGGCCCCTCGGGAAGGGTGAAGAAAGAGGATATCCTGAATTTCAAATCACCGTCCATGGAAATGAGTGGTAGAGCAGAAACTTTTAAAACCGAAGTGGAGGATGTAACCTACAAACCGCTTACGCAAATCAGGAAGACCATTGCGAAGAATATGCTTCACTCTAAACATAACGCAGCACATATGTCGGTTTTTGAAGAGGTGGAGATATCCGTATTGAAGGAGGTGGTCACCAGGTACAAGCCAAAATTTGCCGATAAAGAGGTGAAGCTAACCTACCTTTCCTTTGTCGTAAAAGCGGTGGCGCAGGCATTGAAACAGCACCCTCAACTCAATTCCCAGATCGATACGGAAAATAACCGGATGATCTATCGCAACCGTTATCATATCGCTATCGCAGTGGATGCCCCCGACGGATTGGTGGCTCCCGTAATCCGGGATGCAGACCGTTTGTCTATTTTCGAAATAGCAAGAAAAATAGGGGAACTGGCCCAAAAGGCGCGGGAGAGAAAATTAGTGCTGGAGGATATGAAAGAGGGATCTTTCACCATCACCAGCTTCGGTTCTATCGGCGGTATCTTTGCCACGCCGGTGATCAATTACCCGCAAGCCGGCATATTGGGTATCGGGCGTATCCTGAAAACACCTATCGTGAAAGATGATGAAATTGTCATCGGCAATATCATGCCAGTTTCGCTTACGGTCGACCACCGTATTGTAGACGGAGGAGAAACCACCCGCTTTGTCAAGAGGGTAATGGAATACCTTTCCGATCCCGTTTCATTGTTAATGGACGAATAGAAGGAATAGATATATAAATAGAGCCTGTATTTGCTGTTGTAGAAACGAGCATGAAAACCGTTTTACACAAGAATATGATTAAAGCGAGTTGCCTTCAGATAAGATTTTTAATGGAAGTCGGCGATTCGCTTTGCTCACTTATCATATGATACCTTTAAAAATAAATATTTTAACCATATGAATTTTGTATATACATTTGAATAATATAGGATGCGTCTCGGATAAATTCAATGAGTTAGACTATTTGAGTCGCCTTCGCTCCTCGATTTTCAATTCTGCATTCGGCAAAACGAGTTTACTCGTTCTGCACTCTCTAAACGAAATAGTTCAAACAAGTTTGGCTTATCTGTCGGCTTTATTTATATTTGTGTATAAAATTGAAATAGAGTAAATATATGGAAAACATTCTTGGTATTGATATGGGGGGTACTTCCATCGTTGGAGGTCGGATCGAAGGTGATGTTATAGCCGAGCAGATTACAGTGGATACCTGCGCCCAGGAGGGGGGTGACAAGACATTGAATATCCTGAAAGAACTTATCCGTCAGCTAAAGACTACTGATACCAGGGCGATCGGTATAGGTGTTCCGAGTGTGGTGGACAGGGAAAAAGGGATCGTTTATAATGTACAGAACATAAAAAACTGGGATGAGGTACATCTGAAATCACTGCTTGAAGCGGAATTTGAACTGCCGGTCCATATTGACAATGATGCCAATTGTTTTGCTTACGGAGAGAAGATCTACGGTAAAGGTCAGAATTTTGAAAATTTTGTCGGTATTACGTTAGGAACAGGTGTAGGAGGAGGCATTATTCAGGATAATCATCTGCTATTCGATTCCAATTGCGGTTCCGGAGAGTTTGGGGAAATACCCTATCTCGATTCGATCCTTGAAGAATATTGCGGAAGTCGTTTTTTTACCCGTACGGTAGGCCGTTCGGGGTACGAAATTGCATTAAAGGTACGGGAAGGGGATATAGAATCGATCGAAGTATATAATCAATATGGAAAACATATCTCGGTGTTAGTGAAAATAATACTGCTGATCCTTGATCCGCAGGCCATTATTTTCGGAGGTTCCATAACTCAATCATTCGACCTTTTCAAGGACGCCATGTATGAGAGTTTGAAGAATTTTCCTTATCCTAAATCGGTGGATAAAATTCAAATCCTGACATCCGATCTGCACAATATCGGAATTCTCGGAGCAGGCGCTTTATGTGTATGACCGTTTATCGAAATTTATCATAAAGTTTTATACATTATTTGTTATGATCCGATTTATCATTTTATCGTCTGTTTTTATCCTGAGTTGTTCCATATCGGCCCAGGATATCAGTTTGCCCGCGCCCTACAGAACAGGTGGAAAACCCCTGATGCAGGCGTTGAACGAACGAAGATCCATCCGTTCTTATCAGGATAAGGAATTAACCCTTCAGCAACTGTCCGATCTGTTATGGGCGGCCAATGGGTTCAACCGTGACGACAAGCGTACGGCGCCAACGGCAAACAATCGTCAGGAACTGGAGTTGTATGTGACAACGAAGAACGGGGTTTATTTTTACGATGCCCGTAACCATCGGCTAAGAGAAGTAAAAAAAGGTGATCATCGTGCCGAGGCAGGGACTCAGGATTTTGTCGCGCGGGCAGCGCTCAATCTAATCTTTGTTTCCGATATGGAGAAAGCCTCAGGCAGGGAATATGCCTTTACTAATTGTGGATTTGTAGCACAAAACGTTTATTTGTATTGTGCCTCCGAAGGGCTGGGGGCCGTTGTCCGCGGTTCCTTTGATAAGGACAAATTGAGCGATCTGCTCAATCTGAATTCTAACCAGGAGGTATTATTGACACAATCGGTCGGATATCCGGATTAACCTATACGCTACCGGGGCTATTGTAGAGAAGAGAGGTTCTTGAGTAAAGGAAAAATCCCCACTATCTATATGTGAGATAATGGGGATTTTTTGCCTTAAATGTTTTGTAAAGCGGAGATATTCTTCTTATTCTTTCTCAAATGAATCTGTTCTGAACGGTACTACCGGTAACTCGTGGGTTCCGGCAAGGTTACCTGTCTGAAAATTCCTGAAGCAATAACGGACAGCTACCGGTTGGGTAATCCCTTCACGGGATACTTCCACTTTTCCGTCACGCACTACAGCCTGGGCGGGAAGGAACTGGCCGTTTTCCGCAGCGATTTCGAACCCTTCGATACCATCTGTCCGGCTGAATCCTTCTTGTGCCTGATCGAAGGAAACAATTACCTTTCCGTCACGGATCTCCATAGATCGGTATTCCGGCCCGTGCGCGGCCACCCGTTCATATCCATAGGTCTTGTTGAGCGCCATAAATGCCAGCCGTTTTCCTACATCGGTTTTGTTGCGGGGGTGGATATTACGTAACTCATAAGGTTCTACCAGATCGTTCGTGGAAATCATTCCGCTGTGGGAGATCAGTTTCTGCGCTTTGAATTGTGCTTCGCGCAGGTAGGCAGCTCCCACGTCCTCGCCATTTCCATATTCAAAGGGGGCAATTTCCACATAGAAGAAAGGAAGGTCGGGATTATTCCACTGCTTGCGCCAGAGGGTCACCATATTGTGAAGACGCTCCGGATAGACCTGATGGGCGCCGACATTCGATTCGCCCTGATACCAGATAAAACCTTTTATCACGTAGTGGGTGATCGGATGTATCATGCCGTTATACATCAATAGCGGACGAGCCATCGGATGCAGTTTGTTGACCGCCTCCTCGCTCAGATCCACATCGGGATAGGTCTTCAGGATTTCCCTGTTAGTCCATCCTTCCACTTTTGTGCCTCCCCAGGAGGAGACAATGATGCCTACGGGCACATTCATCGATTTGTGAAGCGTCTCGGCAAAGAAAAATGCCGTAGCGCTGAATCCCGGTGAGTTGGCCGGATTACATACCTGCCAGCGCCCCCCTACACTCTCCAGTGGTTCAAACGACGGTGTCTTGGGAATTGTGACAAACCGGATGGCCGGGTATTGTCCGGAGAAAGCGATGGTTTCGTTCGCATCCATGATGGGATTATTGTAAAACCCATTGAGAGGCATCTCCATATTACTCTGTCCCGATGCCAGCCACACCTCGCCGATCAGGATATCTTTGAGTACCACCTCTTCACCATCGGAAACCGTAATGGTGCGGGGAGTGAAACCTGCTTCGGGCGTTTCGATCACGGCGAACCAGTTTCCCTTATCGTCAGCTGTGACACGTACTGCGGTCTCACTCCAGCAGGGTTTTACTTCCACCGTTTTACCTTGTTCAGCTTTTCCCCATATATTCACCCTGCTGCTCTGTTGCAGCACCATTCCGTCGCTCAGGATTTCAGGCAGTACCGGCTTTCCGTATAATGCCAGGCCGAGAGTGAGAAGTACCGGTAATAGAAAAATTCGTTTCATTTGTTTTAGTTTTTAATATGCTTGGAATTTCAATAGATATTGTATTGATTAAGAAATAAGATTGCTGATAATCAGGTTCCTAATATATTGTTTGATATAAACTCTCATGATGATATATTTAATTCCGGTTTTATCTTTGTCGGACAGTAATATGATTGCACGAAATAATATGACCGGAATTGATATTCATGATTTCAAATTCGCACAAATATAGTGAAAGCCGAGAGAAAAATCAAGCTTGCTTGAATTTTTCCGAGGCGCATCCTATATTATGGAAATTTAGTGAATTTTCGTAACAGTAGGCAAAAATCCAAAGATATTTGTGGCATAGACAGGTATGAAAATTTCCGTCAGGGCCCAAGCTCCGCTGTATTACGGTGCCGGGCATATCTGACGGAATTTCTCAAAACCGGAGAAAAAGAGACTTGTGGTACTTTTCTCTTCTCCTTCTCCCGGTATTATCAATGGAATCCGGGAAAATTAACCTCTGTATTTACAGCAGGCCGGTAATGCATCATAGGTGGCCTGGTCGGCTTTATCCCTGTCGGTATCATATCCCACTCTGGCAATGGCTTTGCTGATGGCATCAATATTGGTCTGCTGCGGATTAAAATGCAGATGGAGCTCTTTTTTATCCAAATCCCATTCGGCCGTCGATACGCCGTCGACACTTTTGGCGGCGGTTTCGATATTTTCTTTGCATATTTCACAAAGTCCTTGCACACCCAGTAGGGCATGCTCGTCGTGATGTCCCGTTCCGGCAGATGTTTCCGTTTCTGTCTGGGCTGCTCCGGAGCCGCTTTTGGAGCTGCCCGAATTACATGCCGCGAACAATACGGTCGCAGCGATCATTGCTGATAATACATACTTCTTCATTTTAATTCATTTTTTAATTAGCGTTTATATTGAATAAAGGATTATTTTATTTCCAAACGTTACGGTTAAAACCGCTGGCTTTAGCCGAAATACAACCCACCTATTTTAGGGGGTGGGTGTTTATTCCCTGTTTTGCCGCAATCAGAGAGGGCAAATATAACTATTTTTTCATTCAACGGAGTTTACCCCTGTATTTGCAACACGCGGGCAGGGCGTCATAAACCTTTTGGTCGGCTTTGTGCTTATCCGTGTCGTGGCCCGCTTTGGCGACTGCCTGGGAGATTTTGTCGATATCGGTTTGTGCGGGATCGAAGTTCAGGTGCAATTGCTTCGTAGCCTGATCCCACGAGGCCGAAGATACGCCTTTCACACTCCGGGCGGTTTTCTCGATACGATCTTTACACATCTCGCAAAGCCCCTGTACCGTCATCATCGCATGTTCATGACCGGCGGGAGCAGGATTATGCGCAGGATCGCCGCTTCCCTGTGTGGAGTGGCCTTCGTGGCCGGTAACGGCACGGCCGGCCTTATCGTTCATCATGCTGCGCTTTCCGGCAAGCTGGGCGCTCGCATCGATGGTAAAAGCGCCATTCGTCACGATCTCATCTCCATCGTCTATCCCTGAAAGAACCAGGTGGGCATCCCCGAGCGAAGGCCCGAGTTCTACTTCCCGGAGCAGGTATGATGGCGTTTCGGTACCGGATTGCTTCAGATACACTATGGAACGCTTGCCTGTCCATAAAACCGCCGATTTGGGAATGACGATTTCGTTATTGTACTGCTTCAACGGCGCATTGACAAGGGCGTTGGCATACATCCCGGGCATCAGTTCCATACGCGGATTGGTTGTCTCAACCCTGATCTTGGCGGTGCGGGTCGCCGGATCGAGGATCGGATTGATAAAAGAGATCCTGCCGGAAAATGTTTTCCCCGGAAGTGATTGAAGGGCATACTCCAACTTATCGCCTACCTTTAAAAAGGGAAGGTCGGTCTCATATGCATCGAAAACCGTCCACACCCGGGAGAGGTCGGCAATATCGAACAGAATAGTGCCGGCATTGACATAATCACCCTGGTTGATATTCTTCGAAACGACAATACCGCCGGTATTGGCCGTAACATCGATCAACGGTGAGACTTCACCCGATCGTTCAATCGCGGCTATCTGTTCGTCCGACAACTTCCAGAGCGACAGTTTTTCTCTTACCGCCTGCAGCAATGCCGGCTGGATATCTTTCATTTTTACTGCTTCCAGTAATTCCTGCTGTGCACTTAACAGGTCAGGCGAATAAATGGTCGCGATGGATTGTCCCTGCCGTACACTTTCGCCGGTAAAGCTGACCATAAGCTTCTCGATACGTCCGCTCACGTGGGACGTCTGCGACTGCGAAAGCCGTTCGTCTACCAGGATAGTCCCATAAAGGCGAATGTCTTTTACCGGGTTTTCCCGACTGACAACCGTTGTTTGAATATTGGCCAGCGCAACCGCTTCGGCACTTAATTGAATGGCGTTGGGATCGATGGCTGCATCACCTGATCCGGTTGTTGTCAAGGGAATCAGATCCATTGCACAAAGGGGGCATTTCCCAGGCTTATCCATCCGTATCTGTGGGTGCATGGAGCAGGTCCATATCTCTTCACCGTGATCATGATCCTGATCGTGTTCCGCCGTTGCCGCCCGGTCGTCCGATGAGGAGCCACCCGGGAAGATTAACCACCCCAGGAATAATCCTGCCAGAAGGATCAATCCGTATGTGACATATTTATTGTTCACTGCTTTTTTTATTTTGGTGTTCATACGATTATTTTTAAAACTAAGAATGAATAGTGAAAAGTGAAAAATTATCGAATCATCCCATCGTCTTTACTCTTTGCTCTTTATTCTTTATTCTCCTGAAATGAGATGAGTTTTTGTATCGAAGCTACCATCGTATTGTATTCAGCGACGGCTTGCGCTTTTTTCAAGCGGTAATCAAGCGATTGACGCTGCACCTGTATAACATCGCTAAGGTCGCTTTTTCCCGAGATGAATTCCTGCACCAGCAGATGATATGTTGTCCGCGCGAGTTGGGATTGCTTTTCATACAGGGCGATTTTTCTCGATGCATCATCCAGCGAGTGTCTGGTACGGTAGAGTTCGGTCTGCAGGGCGTTTTGCGTGTCCGCATATTGCTGACGGCTTGCCTGCCACCGGATGTTGCTCTCCTTTTGTTGCGCCTTGTATTTGCTACGATAGATAGGGAGGCTGATGGACACCATCGGCATGATCATATCCATACCGTTCATATCCGTCGCCGGAAGACCTGTGTGGCCCATATCCATGCGTTTGGCGATTACTGAATACTGAAGCCCTATGCCCACCATCGGATAACTCATCTTTTTATCCATCTCCGCTTTGGCTTTGTAGGCCGATCCTTCTTCGTCGATCATAGCCAGCATCGGATTGTGCTGATTGATCTGTTCTGCCGTTACGGCGACATCTAACGAAAAAGGGATCGGGATGATCGAGTCGGGCAGGTGTACCTTACTATCGGACTGCCTGTTCAGTAACGCGTTGAAGGCAGCTGTTTCGGCATCGATTTGGGACAAAATGCTCTCGATGTTATTCTCCAGTTCGGCAATTTCCAATTGCACCCGCAATACATCCGCCATCCCGGTGGAGGTACTCATGTTTTGCATGCTTGTACCGGAACTCATGGAGGACATCGACCCGCCCGTAGTTGAAGACTGGGTAGCGGCTCCTCCCATAGTGGAACCCATGGATCCCATACTCCCCATATTTCCTGTCGTACCTCTACTACCAGGACCGATCGGTGTGGAACCTGTTACCGGAGATATCGACGTGCGACCGCCGGAGGCCGGGTTTCCTGCCGGAGAAGCGGAAAACCTGCGCAGAGCCAGTGTTTCCAACTGCGCAAGATAACCTTTATTCTCGCGGCTGTTGATCAACTGCTGCTGCAAGCTGCAAAGCAGGAACCATTGCGTATAGACCTGCAGGTAGAGATTGTCCCGGGTTTCCCGGAATTGCTCGAAAGCCATATTGGCCATGTGTTCGGCTTCGGTGCGTGCCGCCTTGCGGGTTCCGAACCAGGAGAACATCTGCATTACTGTGAAATCGGCGATCTGTCGTCCGTCGATGATTTCCATCGGTTGCAGAAAGAAGCCGATATCCAATTGAGGATCAGGGAAGGCGCCTGCCTGCGGCATCTTTTCCAGCGATGCCTTGTATGTCAGGAAATCAGTCCTTACAGCAGGGTTGTTGCGGGCTGCCGTTTCCAGATAGTGAGCGAGAGAATCGGATGCCTGTTGAGGGGTAAAGGTGGCGGTGGATGCATCGGTCTGGGCGAATGTGGTGGCGACCGTTACCGGTACGAACAGCAGTGTAATGAAAAATATTTTTAATGTAAACATATCTCTTTTGTTTTTATTCTTTAATGCTACCGTGTTTTTTGATTACTGATTCGCGCCACCAGCATTGAAGGACCGGCACAACGAATATTGTCATGGATTGAATCAACATTCCTCCGAAAGTGGGTATCGCGATCGGTACCATAATATCAGATCCTCTTCCTGTAGAGGTCAGGATAGGCAGTAACGCAATCAACGTAACGGCGGTGGTCATGGCGGCGGGGCGGACACGACGTAAGCCTGCGTAAACGACTGCCTCCCTGATCTCTTCTTTGGTTTGCGGATTACGCTCAAGGAATGTGTCGTGTATGAACGAGCCCATCAATACACCGTCGCTGGTGGAGATACCGAACAAGGCAATAAAGCCCACCCATACGGCGATACTCAGGTTGACCGGGCGCATTTGGAACAGGTCGCGCATATTCACGTCGCCGATCGAAAAATTCAGGAACCACGGCTCCCCATATAACCATAGTAAGATAAACCCTCCGGCAAAAGCGACGAATACGCCTGAAAAATGAATAAATGACGCCGTAATGGTCTTGAACTGAAAATAAAGAATGACCAGAATCAGGATCAGGCATAGCGGAATCAGTATCAATAAACGATTGGCTGCGCGTTGCTGTTGCTCATAATTGCCGGCGAACGTATACGATACCCCTTTAGGAAGCTGCAGTTCACCGGAACTTATTTTGTCTTTAAGCACATTGTCGGCTTCTTTGACGACATCGACCTCTGCCTTTCCGACAATCTTGTCGAAGATGACATATCCTATTAGAAAAGTGTTCTCACTCTGAATCATCTGAGCCCCGCGGGTATATCCTATGTCGGCCACTTCTTTCAAGGGTATTTGTGCGCCGGTTGCGGTGGGGATGATCAGGTTGCCCATCTCTTCGGGGTTTTCGCGCAGTTCACGCGGATACCGTAGCCGCACGGGGAACCGTTCACGGCCTTCCACCGTAGTAGTCAACGGCATACCCCCCACTGCCGCGCTGATGACGTCCTGTAAGTCGGCTACCGTAATGCCGTATCGCGCCATATTTTGCCGGTTCAGGCTGATCTCCAGGTAGGGAGCACCCACGGCGCGGTCGTAAAATACTGTGGAAGGCAAAATCGACGGCACCTCTTTCAAAGCCGCTTCAAGGAGTTTTCCTCCCTCTTCGATCGATTCGAGATCGGGTCCCGACACTTTCAGCCCCATCGGTGCACGCATGCCGGTTTGCAGCATTACCAGCCGTGCTTCGATAGGTTGAAGTTTGGGTGATGAAGTGAGTCCCGGCAGATGCGATACGTTCACGATCTCCTGCCATATATCGTCGGCGGATTTGATTTGCGGACGCCATTGACGGAAATAATCCCCCCTGTTGTCAACGATCAGGCTGTCCGCAGGAATCAACCGGAATCCGTCTTCAGGATTGTAAGTCGATCCGCCTTGCAGCAGATATTCTCCTTTGCGGTTGGTTTTAAACCGCATACGCCGCCCGTCCTGATCGAGAATATATTCCGGGCGGTAATTGATGACGTTTTCGAACATTTGGGTGGGGGCGGGGTCAAGCGCCGAATTTACGCGTCCCCATTTACCGACGGTCGTCTCCACTTCGGGAATGTTACTTATCCGTTTATCCAGTGCCTCCACAAATTGCAGGTTTTGCTCAATGCCGGTATGGGGCATGCTTGTCGGCATAAGCAGAAAAGAACCTTCGTTGAGGCTTGGCATGAATTCTTCGCCAATACCGGGAAATTTATCGGTCGATGCCTGCCAGAAGTCCGTCTGCCGGAAATTTTTCCACCCCACTGTCTCGAATCCTTTTGCGATAAAGCCGAATATTGTATCGAATCCCAGCCAGATGGTCACCCCGAATAACAAAGTAAAAAGGGGGATCACCATAAACTTCCACCGGTTGGCCAAACACCACCGTATCAGTCGTTCGTAATTATTGATCAGGAGGGTGAAGAATCCCAGGATTAATCCGATGAAAGCGATCACTATCAGGAAATTCATCACGAATCCCTTCTGCGGTCCCATCGGCAGCCATTCCGTCGTCAGGAAAACGGTGGCCGCAAGAATCGCGATCCCTGCAGTGATATAGGTCGTCATTTTTTTATTTTTCCACCGGCGCGCGTATAAGTTGTTTATTCCGAACAAGGGCAACACAATTGCTGCATATACTCCCGTGAAGACAAACAGTACGACACCCCCTGCGATTAGTGCAATATTGAGGGTTTTCCGTACGGTTTCAGAGGATACTCTGACCGAAAAGAAATAATACGTTAAGGTCGGAACAACCGTCATTCCCAGAATCAGGGCCGATATCAGTGTAATGGTCTTTGTATAGGCAAGCGGTCTGAAAAGCTTACCTTCCTGTGCTTCCAGAAAGAAAACGGGTAGGAAGCTGACAATGGTGGTAAGCATAGCCACAATGGTGGGCGTGGAAACTTCGCTCACCGCCCGGTGTATCAATTGGACAAAAGCTTTGCCTTTTGTAATGCCTTTGTTCTCAGGCTTCTCCATATGCTGAATGACGATTTCCACGAAGACGACACCGATATCCGTCATAACTCCCACTGCGATGGCGATCCCCGACAAGGCGACGATATTGGCGTCGATATGAAGTAACCGCATCACGATAAACGTCGCCAATACCGCTATGGGGAGCAGGCTTGATATCACGACCGATGCCCGCAAATTGACAATAATGATGATAATAACGATGATACTGATGATCATTTCGAGTGTCAGGTCGTCTTCGAGTGTGCCAATAGTTTCCTGTATCAGTCCTGAGCGGTCGTAGAAGGGAACTACGGTCACTTTCGATACCGTGCCATCGTCAAGTACCTTTTGCGGCAATCCGGATTCTATTTCGTTGATCTTCTTTTTTACGTTATCGATTACCTGAAGCGGGTTCGAACCGTAACGGGCGACGACCACGCCACCCACGGCTTCCACCCCTTCCTTATCGAGTCCACCGCGTCGGGTGGCCGGGCCGATATTGACAAAAGCCACATCTTTTATCTTTACCGGCACTCCGTTACGTACGGTGACTACCGCCTCTTCGAGGTCGGAGACGTTTTTGATGTATCCGAGGCCGCGTACCAGATATTCTGCTTTATTGATCTCAATCGTTTCTGCGCCGATATCAAGGTTGCTTTTCTGCACGGCACTCATGATGTCCATGATAGAAACGCCAAAAGCCCGCATGGCATTGGGATTGATCTCGACCTGATACTCTTTTACGAATCCTCCGATAGAAGCGACCTCCGATACCCCCTCGGCTGTGGAGACGGAATAACGCACATAGAAATCCTGCACGGTGCGCAGTTCGTCGGGATCCCATCCACCTGTAGGTTCACCTGTGTCGGGATTGCGCCCCTCAAGCGTGTACCAGAATATCTGTCCGAGCGCTGTGGCATCGGGACCGAGACTCGCTTGGACGCCTTCGGGCAGCGTGCCGGCCGGCAGGGAGTTGAGTTTTTCCAGGATGCGTGAACGACTCCAGTAAAACTCTACGTCTTCATTGAAGATAATATAGATGAACGACATGCCGAACATGGAGGTGCTACGGATGGTCTTTACACCCGGAATACCCAGCAGCGAAGTAGTCAGCGGGTAAGTAACCTGGTCCTGTATATCTTTGGGAGAACGCCCCATCCATTCGGTAGCGACGATCTGTTGGTTGTCGCCGATGTCGGGGATCGCATCCACCGGTACCGGATTGCGGGGCAGGATGCCTCTGTCCCAGTTAAAAGGAGCGGTGGACAATCCCCATGCAATGATCGCTACTAACAATAGCAGCGTGATAATTCTGTTTTCAAGAAAATATCGAATGATTTTGTTGAGCATATTGAATTTGATTTTATGATTATACCTAACAGTGAGTAAATCTGTCAGATATGGTTACGGGAATGATTGGCCTTTATCTGTGAGACCAATCCCTATGATGCCGATCATTTCGTCCTGCAAACGATCGGTTTCGTAAAATCAAATACGGTAAATACAGATGTAAGTGAGCAGGCTTACATCTTTCAGGAAAAGACCTTCCGGAGGAAAGTCCGGATGAGAGGTACGGAGAATGTCAGTTTCGGTATCCGGTAATTTGAACAGCCGGGTCAGAATAGCTCCCACATTGTCAATGGAGAGAGGCAAAAGGTGGCAGACCTGCTGCTCTGCTTTATTCTGATAATCATCGGTGGTGAGTTCAAGTAGTTCTGTGTCGCAGCATCCGTCTCCGGCGGCATGCCATTCACAATCGTGACGGCCGGTTTCAGTCCTGTGCGAATCACAGCAGGAATGTTTGTCTCCCTGGTCTGCCGCATGTACAGTACCAATGTCTGTGGCGGTTTGCTGGGCGAACAGGTTGAGTGATTGCAACTCCCCACCACAATAATGCAATGCAATAACAGGTTGTATTGCAAAGATCATCATGATCGGAAGTAATAATATGGCAGTCGTTCTACGCATGTTCACTCACCTTATTGTTGACTAAAGTTAGTCGTTTTCCGCACTCGCTTAACGAGACGTTACAATCGGTACAACAAAGAAATACTTAACAAGTTTACAAAAGTATCAATTATTTTTTTGACTTAAAAATTAAAATAGGGTATGAATGCCGAAAATCAATGATGATCTATCATAACTTTCCCGATCAAAATCCGAAATCGTCTATCACGATCTCCTTCACCTCTTCGTGTTCGATCTCGATGATGTTTTGTGTTTGCAATCCCTCCACATAAATGGCTTTATAAGGGATAGCGGGACAGACATATTCGCAACCGCCGCAACCAACGCATATTTCCGGCCTGATCTCGGGAATGGTCAGCATTCCTTTATAGGGAACCATATGCACGGCCTGTGTGGGACAATGTTCCGAGCAGGCGCCGCAGCTTGTCTCGTCGTAATAGACGATACAGTTTTCGATGATCAGTTGCACCTGTCCCATCTGGGTATGGTTCTTTTCCTCTTTCGTCAGGGGGAGTATGGCTCCGGTGGGACATACCTCTCCGCAGATAGTGCAATCGTAATTGCAGAAGCCGTGGTCGAAATAGAGTTTCGGCTGCATCATTCCTCTCAGGCCGTATTCCAGAAAGGCCGGTTTGATCACATGCGACGGGCATTTGCTCACACAAAGGTGACAGGAGATACATTTCTCCCGCAAGTGGTCGAAGGTGGGTGCCCCGGGGGGTGCAATGGGGGTCTGTCGTTTAAAAGCCCTTTTGGGAAGTAAATCGTCTGTTGTCTCGCCTGATAACAGGACGCCACCCGTCTCTCCCGGAAATAAACTATCCGAGGCTACCTGCGCGATAAGGTTCCCTGCTGCCAGTCCCGTAACCAGGGAAGC
>NZ_CALNAT010000231.1 GCF_937873925.1 uncultured Proteiniphilum sp.
ATCATAGCTTCCGGTCCGCCGGGAAATTCAGGTGGATTTTCCACCACCACAAAAACTTCATCTATATCGGACTTTTTCTTTTCAGGCGGAGGTTCAGGCAAATCATCATATTCTATCCAGGGCTGCGAAAATTCCTGTAAATTTTCATCTGCAAAATGAATCGCTACCGTTTTATCTTCATTTTGGGCTGCATAGATGCTGTTCGCCGTTACAAACAGAAAAAACAGTGGTACTATCAGGAGGTATTTCGCCAATGTCAATGTAGGCGATTTTGTCTTATTCATCATCATAATTCGTTGTTTTAGTTGTGATACATTAAAGTTGTTTACTATCTGAACTGCAGTCTTATGATAAGTCAATCGTAAAAGATGGTATTGGTACTCCCGGCTGTCGACGCCTTCACGCAGTACGCCGCTATCCGCCAGGTATTCCAGATTCAGGGCCATTTCCCGCTTTATCAGCCATACAAACGGATTCCACCAGGAAAACAGGCACAGTAATTCGATGAGCATAATGTCGACAGAATGCCGCTGTCGTGCATGCGTCTGCTCGTGCAGTAAAATCCGGGAAAGTTCGGCTTCGGAATGCTTTCCGGTATGGATAAAAATCAGACCAAAAAAAGAAAAAGGAGTTATATCGCTCTTCAATTGATACACGGGTACTCCCGAAATAATCTGTTTCTCACTTTTTGCCCGAACGCGATAAATGGATAAAAGCTGAGATACAAACCGTAACACAAATGTAAGCGTGACGGCTATATAAAACAGGAAAAGAATTTCTTCCCAGGGGACAGATACCGGTGCAACAGTTTCCTCTTCCATCACCATTGCCATGCCTGGCTCACCAATAATTACCGTGGTGGTCGGTTCCTGAAGAGCGGAAGAGCGGAGAGCCCATATATCGCTTAGGGTGGGGATGGCAAAAAAAGGATATAGAAGCGAAAAAACAATCACAGACAGGAAAAAAAAGCGCCGCAGCCGTAAAAAGGTGTCTCCCTTCAGTACAATTGCATACAAGAGATAAAACAAAGCCAGCGCAATATTTACTTGTATAAGGTATATAAAAAACGGGGGCATGGTGTGTTCAAGTTAGCATTGGAACAAGTATCTACTTCCGATTCTTTTCAATCAGGCGAATAATCTCCGCAAGCTCATCCGCGGTAATTTTCTGTTCTTTGGCAAAAAAAGAAACCAACTCTTTGTAAGAGTTATCGAAATAACTCTGTACTACTCCCGATAAAAAGTGCCTTTTGTAGGCCGATTCCGAAATGACAGGCTTAAATACTTTCACATTCCCGAATCGTCTTTTTACAAGATATCCCTTATTCTCGAGGTTCTTGAAGATGGATGCCACCGTGGTGTACGGCGGTTTCGGATCCTCCATCCTTTCTACCACATCCTTAATAGCACATTCATTGAGTTGCCACACGTGCAACATTACATTTTCTTCCTGGTGAGTTAACCGTTCCATATCTTTTTATCTATATTAATAATGCAAATCTACGACTTTTTCGTAACAAATAACTCTTTTCGTAAAAATAATCAGGTTAAATAATTATAAAAAAGAGCCGCCCCTGTATAGGAGGCAGCTCTTAACGATCTGTTAAACGGGTGATCAGGCCTGTTTCTCAAAATCCTGCATACACTGGACCAGGGCTTCTACAGCCTCTTTGGGACAAGCATTGTAAATAGAAGCGCGGAACCCGCCCACGGAACGGTGTCCTTTGATACCCACCATACCTTTTTCTTTCGCAAACTCTAGAAAACCGGCCTCTTTATCTTTGTATTCTTCGTTCATTACAAAGCATACGTTCATGATAGATCGGTCTTCTTTGGCTGCAGTGCCCACGAAAAGTTTATTACGGTCTATCTCATCATAGAGAAGCGCCGCTTTCTCTTTGTTGAGTTGATGCATTATTTCAAGACCACCCAGCTCTTTCACCCATTTCAGTGTTTCGTGCATTACGAAAATAGAAAATACCGGAGGTGTGTTGAACATGGAACGGTTTTTTTCGGAATCGCTGATGTGTGTACGGTAATCGACCATGGTCTGCAACGGCCGGTCGATCTTGCCAAGGATATCTTCGCGTACGATCACAAAAGCTACGCCTGCAGGACCCACATTCTTTTGCGCTCCGCCGTAAATAATACCGTATTTGGATACATCTACCGGACGGCTCATAATATCGGATGACATGTCGGCTACCAATGGCACGGGGCTATCGATATCTTCGTGTATCTCGGTTCCGTAAATGGTGTTATTGGTAGTTATATGAAAATAATCGGCATCGGCCGGAATAGTATATTCTTTGGGGATATAAGAGTAGTTCTTATCTTCCGAAGAGGCCACCACTTCCACCTCACCGTAAAACTTCGCTTCTTTAATGGCTTTTTTAGCCCATACTCCGGTCTGCAGGTATGCAGCTTTCTTTTTCATCAGGTTGGCGGGCACAGTAAAAAACTGCGTACTGGCCCCTCCGCCAAGCAGGAGTACCCGGTAATTGTCGGGAATATCGAGCAGTTCCTTCCACAGATCTGCCGTCTCTTTCATGATCCGCTCCCATCCGGGAGTACGATGTGATATTTCCAGGATACCTATTCCGGTATTGTCGAAATTGCGTATCGCTTCAATGGCTGACTCTACTGCCGGCCGGGGAAGTACGCACGGACCGGCATTAAAATTGTACTTTTGCATACGATTATATTTTAGAAAGTGAAAAACTAAAAGTGAAAAATGAAAAACCTCTATCGTGCGAAGCACACTATCCTTTTATCAAATTATCTTTTATCCTTATTAATAAATCAGTAAATCATCACATCGAATTAGTCTCATTGACATTCATTGATTTACCTTGAAACGTTCGTCTCCGTTGCGGAAAAAAGCCACAATTTGATTAGCGGCAGCCAATCCCGCGTTTTTGTTGGCATCCGTGGTTTGCGCACCCAGTTTTTTGGAGGTAGCAAAATAACGCTTCGGAAATTTTTGCAGAAACTCCTCATGCTTATCGGGCTTAACGTCGGCAGCATATTGGAAAGCCGGACGCTCCTCCATAATACGGATCAGATCATCCTCAACCACCAGTTCCTTACGGGCCGTATTGATGAGAAATCCATCTTGCGGCATCAGGGATAAGAGAGAATAATTTACACAATACCGTGTTTCTTCCAGCAAAGGCATATGGAGGGAAATAAAGTCGCTGTTACGGAACAGTTCCTTGTTGGTGTAAGCCGTGATCACCCCATATTCACCCTCCTTGCGCAGGTCGTCATGGGTAAGCGTGGGAGAATAGGCATAGACCGGCATATCGAAACCCCGCGCTATCTTGGCCACCATCTTTGCCACGTTTCCGAAAGCATACAATCCCAATCGCCGGCCGCTCAATTCACGGCCCACTGATCCGTCAAACTGATTGCGCTGCACATAGATCATCATACCGAAAACAAGTTCAGCCACAGCATTGGCATTCTGCCCGGGAGTATTCATCACACAGATACCGCAATCGGTGGCAGCGTCCAGATCCACATTATCGTAACCTGCTCCGGCCCTGACAATCACTTTCAGATTGGGAGCAGCTTTCATTATCTCTTTACCGATCATATCGCTCCGTATGATCAAAGCATCCACATCCTTCACGGCATCAAGCAACTGGCTTTCTCCTTCATACTTCTCTAATTTCATGAACTGATGACCTGCAGATTCAATAATATTTTGAATTCCCTGCACAGCCTGGTAGGCAAATGGTTTACTCGTTGCCAAAAGTACTTTCATATTCATTCTTTCATTATAAAAATTCACCGGATACAAATTTGTAACGGAAAAAGAAATTTCCAACGCCCAATTCAATCGTGTTGCTACTCAAAAATCGTCTGTTTCTTGAAAATATTTACTCTCTAAAACTGTCGCTGATACCTGACACCACTCCACACAAATTACGGCTTTTTATACACTTTTAAATTATCACTTTGTAAATAGAATTGCAAATTTACAAACTTATATCTAACAAAAAACGAAATTGGAATAAAAAAATCCGGGATGCTCCCATTTTCTCCGATTTAAAAGTTATTTGTCCGATAAATTGAATCATTGTATCTTTGTACCGCACGAAAACGTTACGTAATGAACAGTCAGTACCCATCCGCCCTCCTCGAAAACGCAGTCAACGAATTCGCCAATCTTCCGGGAATAGGGAGAAAATCGGCGTTGCGGTTAGTGCTCTATCTGTTGCGTCAGGATGAGGAGAAGGTGGCCAATTTTGCCGGCACGATACTGAAGTTGAAACGGGAAATCAAGTATTGCTTTGTCTGTCACAATATTTCCGATACTGAGATATGTAATATCTGCGCCGACAAATCACGAGACAACTCTTTGATCTGCGTAGTAGAGAATGTGAAAGAGGTGATGGCTATCGAGAAAACGGTACAATTTGGCGGCCTTTACCACGTTCTGGGAGGAATTATCTCCCCCATCGACGGGATCGGCCCGTCGGACCTGGAGATCGCCAGCCTCGAAGAAAGGGTGAAAGCCGGGGGAATCAGAGAGGTGATCCTTGCTCTCAGCGCCACCATGGAAGGCGACACCACCAATTTTTACATCTATCGCAAACTTCAATCTTACGGGGTAAAGGTGAGCATTATAGCCAGAGGGGTATCGGTCGGAGATGAGATCGAATATGCCGACGAGGTAACGCTTGGGCGCTCTATTTTAAACCGTACGCCGTTCGATGAATCCTATAAACTTCTGCCAAAATGAAAAATACGGGTAAAACGTACAAGGCCATAGGACTGTTGAAAAGGCACTATTACGGAAACATCATCCTGCTGGCTGTTGTTTTTCTGCTTATCCTGTTCCGGATCGTCCCGCTCTTTACGGATGGACAATCCATAGGTGTCACAACAGAGAGATACGCCATCATGATCACCCTTATAGCCATTCCGGTTTCGTTGAAGTTTTTTGCCTATCGGTTAAAAAGACTTTCCCGTCCATTGGGAATCATGACAGCCACAGAAAAGTATAAAAATGCCTCTTTCCTGCGTTTGTATAGCATAAGCACGGTAACACTGATGCATGTTCTCCTGTTCGGTATCTCCCGCAATATGAACTTTTTCTGGTTCACAGTCGTATTGTTCCTCGTCTTTCTGTATTGCAGACCGTCGTACGAAGAGCTGGAAAGCCTCACCGAAATACCCACAGAGAAAAAACCTGACGAAGAACAACCATCATTCCCAAACAGAAACCAGACGTACGGAGAACAGGACCTGCCCAAAGAAGAACAGAAACAGCCTGAAGAAGTACAAAATAATTATCCGGAAAATGAACAGGTTGCTGGAAAATAATATTCTCCGTCTGCGTGCTCCCGAACCGGAGGATCTGGATTTACTTTACGCCTGGGAGAACGACACGGCTATTTGGGAGAACGGCGCCTCCATCGTTCCTTTTTCCCGCTATTCCATCAAGCAGTACTTGATTGATTATAAAAATGATATATATACAGACAGGCAGTTACGGTTGATGGTGACACTCCGGGAGACAGGCGAGTCCGTCGGCGCGGTCGATCTCTATGATTTCGACCCGTTTCACCGGAGAGCCGGTGTAGGGATCCTGACCGACCGCAAACACCGGTGCAAAGGCTACGGCCTGCAGGCAATAATGCTACTGGAAGAGTACGCGTTCCGGTTTCTCAATCTGAAACAGCTCTATGCCCTCATTCCCGAAAAAAACCGGGGGAGTGTCCGGCTGTTCACAAAAGCGGGCTACCGGCAGACAGGGCTGTTGGAAGAATGGATTTCTTCGGGAGACTCATTCTATAGCGCGTTGGTAATGCAAAAACTCAAACCGTAAGGTCTATGGAACTATTTCGTCAAGCAATACGAACAGAAGACAAACTTGTTTGAATGTTTTCGATAAGCGAGTACAGAGAAAAAACTTGTTTTTATTATGTCAAGCGTAGAATTGGAAATCGAGGAGCGAAGGCGACTCAAAACAACTAAGTTTACTTGAATTATGCCGTTGCGAGAACTTTTTCGATAAGGGAGCACAGAGGCAAAACTTGTTTTGATTATGTCGAGCGCAGAAAAAGTCCGGAAGAAATAGTCTAATGTAATTGAATAATTTTTATTGAAGAACAATGCAAGACGATATAAAAAAAGCATCCGACATTTTAAAGAAAGGAGGAATCATCCTCTATCCTACCGACACTATCTGGGGTATTGGCTGCGATGCCACTAATGAAGAAGCCGTAAAGCGTATTTACGGGCTGAAGCAGCGTGATGACAGCAAATCGATGCTGGTACTCATGGATAATCCCGCCAAGTTGCAAACCTATGTGAAGGATGTCCCCGAAATTGCGTGGGATTTGATAGATCTGGCCGATAAACCGCTCACTATCATTTACGATGGGGCCAAAAATCTGGCGTCTAACCTCATTGCTCCCGACGGCTCCATCGGTATCCGCATCACTGCCGAAATTTTCTCCATGGAATTGTGCCGGCAATTCCGTAAACCCATTGTCTCCACATCGGCCAATGTAAGCGGGGAACCCTCCCCTGCCTCTTTCTCGCAAATCAGGCAAGTGATCCGGGAAGGTGTGGATTACATTGTCTCATACCGGCAAAAAGAACAGGGCAAAGCCCAACCTTCCGGGATTGTGAAACTGGAGAAAGACGGTTCTATCAAAATTATCCGTAAGTAAAAAATTTGGTTATCTTTGTATAGAGCTATTATTTCACTAAAGTTAGTCATTTTCAAGTTTTATTGCTTAACGAAAATGTTCCCGTTTTTCGATGCAACTGACAGAAAAATATAACAAATTTCTTATTTGGCGCGACAGGCACATAAAAGAACGGCATTTCTTACTGTTCGTCTGCTTTCTTGTGGGAATTCTTACGGCATTATCGGCTTTTTTACTAAAAACAGCGATCCACTTTTTTCAGGCCTTTCTCACCGAAAATTTCAGCCGCCCCAACCTGAACTTCTCCTATTTGCTCTACCCCATTGGAGGAATCCTGATTGCGGGACTCTATGTAAGATATGTAGTCAAAGACGATATCAGCCACGGCGTCACAAAGATCCTCTTTGCCATCTCCCAGCGCAAAAGCCGGATCAAACCGCATAACATGTACACATCGCTTATAGCCAGTTCCATCACCATCGGATTCGGGGGGTCGGTGGGAGCCGAGGCTCCGATAGTATTGACAGGTTCCGCTATCGGCTCCAATCTGGGAAGATTCTTCAGGCTGGAACAACGCAGCCTGATGATCCTGGTAGGTTGTGGCGCCGCCGGAGCTATCGCCGGTATTTTTAAAGCTCCTATTGCCGGAATTCTTTTCGTGATAGAGGTGCTGTTGCTCGACCTCACCATGTCGTCTATCATGCCCCTTTTGGTAACAGCAGTTACGGCTACTACCGTCTCATATCTCCTCACAGGTATGGATGCCATGTTCGCTTTCACGCTGATCGAGCCTTTCACTCTCAACCGCATTCCGTATGTGATCTTTCTGGGGATACTCTGCGGATTTTTCTCATTGTACATAATCCGTGTCATGAGCCGTTTAGAAGGAATCTTTTATCGGCTTCCGCATTGGAAGAAATTCTTACTGGGAGGAGGTATACTGAGCCTACTTATTTTCTTTTTCCCGCCACTTTACGGTGAAGGATACAACACCGTCAATGTCCTCTTAGCGGGAGGCGATTCATTCGGTTCACTCACCAATGAGAGTTTTTTTCATCAACTGGGAAGTAGATGGACTATCGTCGGATTTCTGGTTCTTGTCATTCTCTTCAAGGTTTTTGCCACCAGTGCCACTAACGGGGGAGGCGGTACCGGAGGGGTGTTTGCTCCCACCCTGTTCCTGGGTTGTATTGTCGGGTTTGTTTACTCATATACGCTCAATCAATTGGGGTATAGCGTTTATCTTCCACAGGAAAATTTTGCGCTGATGGGTATGGCGGGCGTAATGGCCGGCGTAATGCACGCACCGCTCACCGGCACCTTCCTCATTGCGGAGTTGACAGGCGGCTACGACCTGTTCTTACCCCTTATGATCGTTTCGCTGCTCTCCTACGGTACCATCCTTATATTTGAAAAGCACAGCATCTATGCCATACGTCTTGCTAAAAAAGGGGAATTGATCACCCATCACAAAGACAAAGCAGTACTTACCTTTTTAAAGATCAAGGATCTGATCGAAAAAGATATTCCCACGGTGACACTTGAGATGACCCTCGGCGATATGGTGAAAGTGATCTCCACCAGCAACCGGAATATCTTCCCGGTGGTAAACAAAGAGGGCGTTTTACTGGGAGTGGTAATGATGAACGATATCCGCAATATCATGTTCCGCCCCGAGTTATATGACCGGTTCACTGTGAAAAAATTCATGGTAGGATCTCCTGCCACAATAGAAATTCACAGCAGCATGGAAGAGGCGATGGCAAAGTTTGAAAATACAAAGGCGTGGAATTTGCCGGTGGTAGATCGTAGAGGGGTCTATCAGGGCCTCCTGTCTCAGTCGTCGGTATTCAACTCCTACAGGGAGGTATTGGTTGAAAATTACTCCGATACGGACGAGTAGTACGATGTGTTGATTTGATGATTTACTGATTTGATAATGTAAAATAAGAAGTCGGAAGTGAAAAAGTGAGAAGTGATTTAACGATTAGTAGATTTTGAAATTGTGAAATCCTGAAATTTCAAAATTTTGAATTGAAACAACGTTCGGCGGAGCCAAAATCGACGTAGTCAAATCCCAAATTCTAAAAAATTAATCGTATGCAAAAAAAATCATTACGTATCCTCTTCATGGGTACTCCCGAGTTTGCCGTAGAGTCGCTGAAAGCGCTTGTAGAGAATGGATATAACATAGTAGGGATTGTCACTATGCCCGATAAACCCGCCGGCAGGGGTTATAAACTGCAACCCTCGCCTGTAAAGCAATATGCCCTGCAACAGGGACTGACCGTTTTACAACCCGAAAAACTGAAGGATGAAGGGTTCCTGAATGAATTAAAACGCCTGAATGCCGATCTGCAGATCGTAGTGGCTTTCCGTATGCTGCCCGAAGTGGTATGGAGTATGCCGTCGAAAGGCACTTTTAACCTCCACTCATCTCTCCTCCCGCAGTATCGGGGCGCCGCCCCCATCAACTGGGCCATCATCAACGGAGAAAAAGAGACCGGTGTCACCACTTTTTTTCTCTCTCACGAAATTGATACGGGTAAGATCATCTTTCAGGAGAAGACAAGGATCGACGATACAGATAATGCGGGCACCCTACATGACAGGTTAATGGTAATGGGAGCACAATTGGTACTAAAGACTGTAAATACTATATTGGAAGGGAACGTACAACCCATACCGCAAGACAAACTCTTCAGAGATGCATCGGAATTAAAGGCTGCTCCCAAAATATTCAAGGAAGACTGTCAGGTCGATTGGAATAAATCTGCGAGGGAAATATACAATTTTATCCGCGGCCTGTCACCCTATCCGGGAGCATGGACGGAACTATCGTCCGCTGGCGATGAAGAGAAAGTCCGTTTCAAATTGTTTGCCGGTGAACCGATTGGAAACACGACACACGATCTACTACCCGGAAGCATCAGGACAGACAATAAGACACACCTCGATGTGGCTGTAAAAGACGGATTCTTACGGGTTACAGAACTGCAACTGACAGGTAAAAAGAGAATAAACATCCTCGATTTCCTGAATGGCTACAGCTTTGAGAAAGAAGCCCGCTTCAGTTGATTACCACTTATAATTCAACCCGAAACTGAGCGTTTGGTTCACTTGCCAATGCTTGAGTTTAGGATCGGCAGGCACCCCGTCATCAAATCTCATATTCACATATATACGGGTAGAGAAAGCGTTACTCAATGCCATATTCAGGCTGTTCTCAAATTCCGAAATAACCTTCTCGTAACTGGTAAAATAGGTCAGACGCGAATCCCAGGTAATATACCTTGTGAGGTCGTATTTCAATATCGATGTGAGGGTACTACCGATATCCAGTTGGGATTTCCTTCCTTCCGCAATACCGAACCGCTTCACATCCACAGAATCATTCCATACGTATGTAAAGTTAATGGAGACGGGAGCAATCGCCAGTTCCCACTTCAGCCGGCGGTGCCGTACCTTTTGTGAAGGCTTATCAAGATTATACTTTAACCCTATACCCGCATTCACATACAAAGGAGACAGGAATGAGGACAGAAGATTATCAGAATTGACGGGATACGCGTTGAACAATTGGGATTTTGCCTCCATATTCGTGGAATAAGACCACCCCTTCCCAAAAGCATCCACTCCAAAGTCGCCATAGTAGCGGATAAGGTCGTTACCGATACGGTACTTCCTGAGTGAATCGTCAGGCGCGTTAAAAACAGACAAACGCCACTCAAGCGTGTTATTGAACTTCACCTTATCTTTCTTATAATTGGCCCTGAATACATTATAGCTGTTAAAATTCAGGTTATTGGTTCCTCCCTTGTGCCAGTTATCGGAAAAATAATTTTGTGCAAACTGGAAAGAGTGCTCACCGGAGCGTACCCAGTATTTTCTCTTGATCCTGACTCCTTCAATACCCGGGGCTTCCAGTGAATAGGTCGTTTCGGCCTTTATCAACTCACGGAAAGGGTTGAATGTCTCTCTCACAGCCTGATCGTCAACCTCCAGACGCGGTATCGTGTCGAAACTAGCCACGGAATACCTGATCCTGTCGGGATACTTCATATAATAATCACGACGTACATTCCGTACAAAGTCAATATGATCCAGCCGGGGCGCGAAGGTCTTTTCCCGCGGGATAAGCATTCCTTTGTCCCGAGCCTCTTCCAACGGATAGAATGTTAACTGCCGGGGAAGTATCTCTCCCGTAAATATCATGGGCAGGAAAAGCGGATTATAAAAAAGAGTATCCCGGAATGAGAGCCCTCTCATTGATTCAAAATTACTATAATTCGCAGGAAGTTGCAATGTACCGTTCTCTTTTCTCAGATAAAGGGAATCGAGCGGATTCCTGAAGCGGTAAATCGAATCTGCCGGTACTACCGGAACAGTTTCCCTTACTGGGAAAACCCGAGGGATAATAATGCTGTCGGAGTAAGCAGCGGCAGACTGAAGGGATAAGCTTTCCGCCTGTCGCATCTCCACAGGTTGCGCCGTACGGCGTTCAATTTGTCTGCTGATATCAGTGATGTCCCGGAACAGATCCAGGCTATCCGCCACTTGTAATGAGTCCGGCCCCTCGGCGGCCCTACTTTTAACATCAGAAGCTACTATTCCGAATGAACAGACAGTTACTATCAAAAAGGGGAGAATAATTCGTTTCATACGATTATTTTATTTTTTTATGTCAAATGCCCTATACATCCTTCCAACAGACAAAGATATAAAAAAAGTTTTATTCACTCACGAGAAGTTCACTACCTTTCAACACACGGCAAAAATCGATCTACAAACTACCAGCCGGTAATCTTTTTCTTTCTTTTACTTGTCCATGACTTCAAAACTCCTTATTTTTGAGGATAAAGTAATAAATCGAAAGACAGGTACTCACATTTTATCTGATAATTACCATTTTTATAAGTTACTATGAAACGAATTTTCTCCCTTCTCCTATTGCTACTGCCCTGCTTATTTGTTAATTGTCTCCATTCTCAGGAAGCGCCCTCAAAAGGATTACAACAAATCTCGGAGCCTTTGGTAAAAGAATTTATCGGTTTCCTGGCTTCGGACGAAATGCGCGGACGCCCTGCACCCAGTGCCGAAGCGGATAGATCTGCCGAATATATCGCCATGAAACTGAAAGATTTCGGAATAAAACCTATAGACGGATCTTACTTTCAACCAATTCCCTTCTGTGCTGCCGACTTGAATATTGAAAACTGCAGGTTCGTTTTAACTAAATCCGGAACAAATCGCGAATTTGCCTTAAAAGAAAATTTCACACCTCTGTTCAACACAGGAAATAATCGGGTGAGAGGCGAACTGGTTTTTGCCGGATACGGCATCACAGCCCCCGAATATAATTACGACGATTATAAAGATATCGAGGTGAGTGGTAAGATCGTGCTGGTGATGAAACAGGAACCGCGCAAAAGCGATACCATAAGTACAGTTTTTAATGGAAAAAAAGACACGGAATATTCCGACATCACCTACAAGATCCGGAATGCAGCGGAACACGGCGCAGCGGGGCTTTTGCTGGTAACCGATCCGCTTCATAATGTAGCCATTACCGCGCAGGGATATTTATGGAACAGCCTGTATATGAAAGGCGGGGCAAACCCTGTATATAATGTATGCGAAGAAGAAGACGGAAATATTCCCGCAGTACAGGTAAACCGGGATGTTATTAATGAAATATTCGGTAGTGTGGATTCGTTGAGAACGTTACAGCGAAATATCGATGAGAATCTGCATCCTGCATCGTTTGTCGTACCGGAAGCTTGGGTTGACATTGCCATTTCAGTCGATAAAAAAGAATTTCCATCGGGCAACGTAATCGGATGGCTGAAAGGTTCCGATCCTCAACTAAAGGATGAGTTTATCATAATCGGTGCGCATTACGACCATATTGGCATATCGCCGAAACCCAATCACCTGAACGACTCTATCATGAACGGGGCCGACGATAACGCATCGGGGACGGCAGCCGTAATGGCTGTGGCGAAAGCTTTTGCCGCTTCGGGTAAGAAACCGGCGAGAAGTGTCCTGTTCATGTTGTTTACCGCCGAAGAGCGTGGCTTGATCGGGTCGGATTATTATACAAAAAATCCACTGTTCCCACTGGAAAAAACGGTGGCAATGATCAATATGGATATGGTCGGCAGAAACGGAAACGATACGGCGTATGTGATCGGACAACAGTACAATCCCGGGCTGGCGGCACTTATAAATGCAGCAATACCTGAAACCGGACTGAAAAAAGAGGAAATGGCAATGGATCTATACCGGTCGAGCGATTATTACCCTTTCTACAAGAAAGGGATATCGGCCATCGGCTTGACATCGGGATTGCACAGCGATTATCACGGCGTGGGAGACAATCCCGATAAGATCAATCATCTGAAAGTGCAAAAAATAGCGCAACTTGTCTACAAAGTAGCCTGGCAAATTGCAAATACAAATAATTACTATACTATAATCGAACAATAACATGTAAACTAAAAAATTATGAACGCAAAAAAATTATTCATTATTCCTGCACTTTTTATTGCATTCGGCGCATTGGGACAAGAAGCAAATCTTACGGTGAAACCCGTTGTTAAGAAGAAATACGACTTAAACCTGAACTCATTGACGGATGTTACACAAACCATGGCGGGAATGGAAATGAAAGCCAGCATAGCCTACACCGCAAAAGCAGTGATGGAAATAGAGGAAGTCAACTCCAACGGCAACTTTACCGTTTTATCTACATGGAAAGATATTGAAGTAACCTCTTCGGTTATGGGTAAGGACACCACCTTACACGCTGAAAATATGAATGTGACCATAAAAACCATATATGATAAATCAGGAAAAATAATCAAGAGCGACCGGATGAATACGTCTGGTTCAACAGACCCGGCAGTTGCCATGATCGAACAATTAGGGAGAAACGTAAAACTCCCCGTTTTGCCGGCTAAAACAACAAAAAAAGGAGATACGTGGCAATCCTATACCAATGATACCATTCAAACAATGGAGTTTCCAATGGCAATGATTATAGATGTAGAAGATGAATATTCATTTGCCGGAAGCGTTACGGAGAATGGCGTGGAATATTACAGAATCAACAAAGCAGGCCCGACAAGAGTATCGGCAGAGGGAAAGCAGGAGGGAATGGATATGCATATTGAAGGTACGGGTATGAACGAGAGTTATTTGCTGCTTGATAAAGCGACTCTGCTTCCGGTAAAAATTGAAGAGAAGACCGGTATGGATATGAGTATCATCATGTCCGGCCCGCAATCGATGGCTATTCCAATGACACAAAACACAGTAACAAAAATTAAATTCTCGGAAGTAAAATAAGAAAACTTTTCTCACGGTTTATCTGTTATTTATATCTGTTAAGATATCTTTCAGCGGACGGCATCAACGAAAAATTGTTTTACTTTTGCCGGACGCGATGAGGTGAATAATGTACCAGTGTGAATAATGGGATTAATGTGTCAATTCATAGCTTATAACTCATAACTACAATCATATGAGAAAAATTTCTTTCGTTTTACTGATCGTGATAGGGGCGATGGGTCTCACCGGATGTCAGGGATACAACCGGATGGTAGAAAAACAGGAGGCGGTAACGTCACAGTGGGGAAACGTGCAGAACGCCTATCAGCGCCGTGCCGACCTCATTCCCAATTTGGTAAATACAGTGAAGGGATACGCCCAGCATGAGCAGGAAACCTTTACGCAGGTGACCGAAGCACGGGCCAAAGCCACGCAAACGACTATCAATCCTGAGAACCTCACGGCAGAGAGCCTGCAGGAATACCAGCAAGCACAGGATCAACTGAGTCAGGCGTTAGGGAGATTACTATTGATACAGGAGAATTATCCCGAACTGAAAGCCAACCAGAATTTTCTGGCGCTCCAGGACGAGTTGGCCGGAACGGAAAACAGGATCTCGGTAGAACGCAACCGATTCAATCAGTTGGCGCAAGACTACAACGCCTATATCCGCAAATTCCCACAGGTGCTCTATGCAAAATGGTTCAAATTTGAACCCAAAGCCTATTTCGAAGCGACCCCCCAGGCCCAGACCGCTCCCCAGGTGCAATTCTGACAGGAAAACGCGGGGTTGTCCGCATAGCATACCCAGGGTAAACTGAAAAGTACGGGCTTTACAGAAAAGCTTAGCTTTTACCGGAAAGGGCATTTTTAATGGTAATATGCAGTCTGTTTGAGATATGTTGAACAAAGAAGAACTACAGAGGATCACAGAATCGATCCGACTCGCGGAAAGCCACACTTCGGGAGAGATACGCGTATGCGTAGCCCGGCAGTGCAAAGGCGACCCGCTGGAAGCTGCATTCAAAAAGTTCCACCAGCTTAAAATGGACACTACCCGGCTCCGCAACGGTGTACTTATCTACGTATCTCCCTCCCATCATAAAGCAGCCATTATCGGAGATCAAGGGATCCACGATGCCGTGAATGGCGGATTTTGGGACGAAGCGCTGGAGAAAATGCTCTCCTATTTCAAAAAAGGAGAGATCGCGGAAGGGATCTGCAAAGGTATAGGAAAAGTGGGCGAATTGATCAAATCCCGTTATCCTGTATCGGAAAACGATATAAACGAATTAGGCGATGAAGTTATTCTGGAAGAGTAAATACCTTCTCATACTTATATTTCTTTCTTCTGTAGGGTTATCCGCACAGGATATCCCGGAACCGATGGTTCCCTACCGGTTGGTAAACGATTTCGCCGATATCTTCTCTCCGGCCGAAGAACAGGCTTTGGAACAAAAACTGCTGGCCTACAACGACTCCACATCCACACAGATATACGTGGTCTCCGTGACTGATCTGGGCGGCTATCCCGCTTCCGATTACGCTTTTCGTCTCGGCGAAGCATGGGCTATCGGCCAGAAAAGCAAGGATAACGGCGCCGTCATCCTTATCAAACCTAAAATCGGGAATAGCAGGGGGCAGGCATTTATCGCTACCGGCTACGGGCTGGAAGCGCGTATCAACGATGCCTATGCCGGCCGCATCGTGCGCAACGAAATGATCCCTTATTTTATAGAAGAGGATTACTTCGGCGGAGTGAATGCCGCCGTCGACGCCATGATAGCGCGACTCTCAGGTGAATTTGCCGCCGATGCTGGCGAAAAAGAGGAGGGTATCCCGCTTTTCGTGATTATCATTATTGTGATCGGTATTATCCTATTGCTCTCTTTCCTTTCCAAAGGAGGAGACCAGCATATCGGCGGCGGGGGACATCACCGGACAAATATACCTCCTATATTTTTCCCACCAATGACGGGCGGCCGCAGAAGCGGAGGCTTCAGCGGTGGCTTCGGCGGAGGAATGGGCGGCTTCGGCGGAGGAGGCGGTGGCAGATTCGGCGGAGGAGGCGCCGGAGGAAGCTGGTAGCATGGAAAAGAATACGTTGATCACTATTCTGGGACCGACGGCAAGCGGAAAAACCGCCTTTGCCGCGCAACTGGCCTATGCCCTGGACGGGGAAATAGTGAGCGCCGACTCCCGCCAGATATACCGACGGATGGATATCGGCACGGGCAAAGACCTTTCGGAATACACGGTAGAGGAAACTTCCATCCCTTATCACCTTATCGACATCCGCGAACCGGGTGAGAAATATACCCTTTTTGACTATCAGCACGACTTTCACAAAGCCTATCGTGAAATCCTTGCCCGCAGTAAGGCACCCATCCTTTGCGGCGGGACAGGACTCTATATCGAATCGGTACTGAAAGGCTACCACCTACCCGACGTACCCGCCGATCCGGAATTAAGGTCAGCTCTCGAAAAAAAATCGCTCGAAGAGTTGACCAAAATCCTGCAAAGTTACCGTCCGTTGCATAACATTACCGATACCGACAGCAAAAAAAGAGCGATCAGGGCCATCGAAATAGAAGACTACAAATCGAAACAAGAGAGTGCAGCCACAGCATTCCCGGCTATCGAAAGTATCCTACTCGGACTTGATATCGACAGGGAACTCCGACGGGAGAAAATTACCGCACGCCTGCAAGCACGCCTTCAGGAAGGGATGATCGAGGAGATACGGAATATCCTCGATTCCGGAGTTACCCCCGGGGACCTTATCTATTACGGATTGGAATACAAATTCGTGACACTGCACGTGACCGGTAAAATGAGTTATGAAGAGATGTTCCGGCAGTTGGAGATCGCGATCCATCAGTTTGCCAAACGGCAGATG
>NZ_CALNAT010000232.1 GCF_937873925.1 uncultured Proteiniphilum sp.
TTCGGCATCTTCCTGCAGTTGCACGTTAAGCACAGTCTGATTGGTAATCGTGAATTGTTGCTCTAAATAACCAATATAAGAGACACGTACTGTAGCACCTCTTTGCACTGTCAACGAGAAATTCCCGTCAGCATCGCTAATCGTACCAATAGCAGTACCAGGAACGGCAATATTGGCACCGATAACCGGATCGCTATTCTCATCCGTCACGCGTCCGCTTAGGCGGATCTCCTGTTGAGGAGCCTGTCCTGTTCCGGTTACCGCAGCCGCCGGCTTGTCGAAAATATAAATTTTGTTGTCTCTCAGTTCGTAACCTATATTACGGGGTATAAACAGTTGGTCTAACACCTGCGTAAGATCGGTATCGGTCACCCTGATAGTTACTGCATCATTCAGATCCACCGCTTCTTTGCTAAAAGCCAGCGTGTAATCTGTCTGCTGGGTAATACTTTCCAGCACAGTTCTCAGATTTGTTTGGCTGAAATTCAGGTTCACTTTTTGTGCCGGACTGATTACAGTACCCAGCACAAAGAGCGACATCAGAATCATCCATCGCCTTTTCATTGGAATTTTTCCCATGGTTTGTTCTACATATTAAAAATTAGACATAAAAATTACCTCATAACTCTCTTCACTTCCACAGATACTGATTTAACACTTTTGAAAGCTTCTTATCGGTTCTTCATAATAGACACAGGAAAAAAGAAAAAGGATGAGTAAAAAGTAAAAATTTAACAAAAGAGGAGAAAATATCACAGGAGTACACCAGAAGATATGCCGCGATCATCCTATTTTGGAAATACAAATATTGATAAAATACCCAGACACAGGCTGAAAAAAAGCCAGTTCATGTATGGTTTGAAAAATATCTCATAAACTGGGCCCTTTCAAACACAGTTTTATCGGCTGCCGGTTCCACATTCAATTTTCCTTTGAAGTCATTGATACTTTTAAATCCCCTGGAATCCATCCATTCTTCTATACGATGAATAATTTCAGGTATTAGTTTTCTTTCTTTATCCTGATAGAGTGCGCTCACCATCTGCACCGCCGTAGCTCCTGCCAGCAGGCATTTAATCACATCTTTCCAATTGTTTACGCCGGTGGACGCTGCGAGATCAATTTCAGTAACATTGGAGGAAGTCAGGAATAACCACCGCAATGTCTCACTTAAATCCTGCGGGGAACTGAAAACGGAACCGGATATGATTTTTAATGTATCGATATTAATATCGGGTTGATATAACTTGTTGAAAAGGACCACGGCATCGGCCCCGTTATTCTTTAATTGATTTACCAGCCAGGGAATATTGTTAAATAGTCTGCTTGACTTGACGATTGTCGGGATACTAATAATGTCTTTGATCCTTTTTAAGATGTTGATATATTTTTCGGATGACTCCATAGGATGAACGGCCGGATCAGAAACAATAGCCGAAATATTAAGTTCCAACGCATCGGCGCCTGCACTTTCTATCTGGCTTGCAAACTCTATCCAACTTCCATCGCTATAGCAATTGATGCTTGCAATAATCGGTATAGAGCAATAGTTTTTACTGCCTCTTATTAAATTGAGATAATCCATTACCTTATTACCCTTCACATAGTTCCATATAAGATCATGGTTACCCGGAGATTCATACTTTTTTAGGATTGTTTTGGATTCATTCTCAATTTGTTCCTCAAACAGGGATTTCAGGACGATCGCTCCGCAGCCCGCCCTGTCCCAGACTTTATTTTTATCCACGCTGTCCGTTAACCCCGAACTTCCTATTATTATGGGATTCTTCAGTTTTAACTTTGCGTAATTAATGCTTAAATCCGACATTTCAGTGAGTACAATGAATTAGATATTTTTTGATTCTTACTTATATATCTAATTACCAAGTATTTAATTTTTGCTTTCTATCAAGACCCCGAATTAACATTGTTCAATACGGAAAATTATTATAAAATATAACAATAGTGTTTGATTATTTGTTTAGTTTTGTATACACAATCAATCGCATTGCATGTTTCAATGAAAAGAGTTTTAGTTACCGGAGGCGCGGGATTTATAGGTTCTCACTTATGTAAAATTTTATTAAATAAGGGTTATTATGTAATTTGTCTGGATAATTTTCTTACGGGATGTAGAGAAAATATTTCTCATTTAATGGGAAATGATCATTTCGAATTTTTAGAACATGATATCGTATATCCTTACCCCATTGGATATGTTGATGAAATATACCATCTGGCATGTCCGGCATCCCCTGTACATTATCAGCGGGATCCGATTAAAACAATGAAGATATCAGTGATGGGTTCTTTCAATGTCTTAGGAATGGCTAAGAAACACAATGCCAAAATTTTACTGACCTCTACAAGTGAGATTTACGGTGATCCGTTGGTGCATCCTCAACCCGAATCGTATTGGGGAAACGTAAACCCGATCGGATTACGATCTTGTTATGATGAAGGTAAACGTTGCGCCGAAACGATTTTCATGGATTACAACCGGCAGGAAAAAGTACGTATTAAAATTGTCCGTATATTTAATACATACGGTCCGGGGATGCTGCGTCATGACGGGAGAGTCATTTCTAACTTTATCCTTCAGGCATTGCAAAATAAAGATATTACCATTTACGGCGATGGAAGTCAAACCCGCAGTTTCCAGTATATCGATGATTTGATAGAGGGCCTGACAAGGGTGATGAATACGGAAGACGATTTTTTAGGGCCCATCAATATAGGAAATCCATCAGAATTCACTATTAAAGAGTTAGCAGAACATATCATCCGGCATGCAAATTCTCATTCCAGGCTGGTGTATGAACCCTTACCGAAAGATGATCCGAAGCAACGCAAACCGGATATAAGTCTCGCACAGGAAAAATTGAACTGGAGTCCGCGTGTCAGCCTGGAAGAAGGATTATCTAAAATGATCATCCATTTTAAAAACAAAATAATAAACACGAATTGAAATAAGAAAAAAGTTAATGGATTTTTCGGTGTATAAAATATTGATAGTAGACGATATTCCGGCCAATGTTTGGTTGCTGAAAGTGATGTTAGAGCAATCAGGGTTACAGGTCTTCACTGCAGAAAATGCGGAAGAAGCGTTCAACCGGCTTACAAAAGAAAAAATCGATTTAATTTTACTGGATGTCTTAATGCCGGATGTCAATGGTTTTGAATTGGCAGAACGCTTAAAGAACAATCCTGATTACCAGGAAATACCGATTATTTTCTTAACCGCATTAAATACGCCTGCCGATATAGTCAAAGGGTTTCATTTGGGAGCCGGTGATTTTATATCCAAACCCTTCAATAAAGAAGAACTGCTCGTCAGAGTCCGCCATCAACTGACCTTACTGGAAGCAAAGAGAACCATACAGCGCCAAACCGCCGAACTCAAAAAAACCATAGCAGGGAGAGACGCGTTATATTCCGTCATTGCACACGATTTACGGTTACCCATATCATCCCTGAAAATGACTCTGAATGTACTGATCCTTAAAATGGAAGAACAGCAGATCGGTGGACGGGAAATACTGGAGATGATACAAAGCGCCAATGAGATCTCAGAACAATTGTTCACACTACTCGATAACCTTTTGAAATGGACCAGAAGCCAGTTGGGAAAGTTGGAGGCAATACCTCAAGACATTAATCTTGCCGAACTTGCCGAAGGTGTAGTGGAGGTTTTTTCGATGATCGCCGCCACAAAGAAAATAAAAATCAACTTTCAATCATCTCCGGTCGGGGATACGGGAATATTTGTGGATATAGATATGATTAAAACCGCTATCCGGAATCTGCTCAGTAATGCTATTAAATTCAGTTACAGTGGCAGTGAAATCGACGTTGTGGTAGAATCGGACGAGAGGGAAGTTTTTTTAAGTGTCATCGATCGCGGTTGCGGAATAAGCCCGCACGATCAAGGCAAATTATTGGATGTAACCACCCCTTACACCACTTTCGGAACGGGACATGAATCCGGTTCGGGGTTGGGCCTGTTACTCGTGAATGAATTTATGAAACTAAACAACGGGCGGCTGTTTTTCAAATCGGAAGAAGGAGAAGGATCTACTTTCAGTTTCGCCCTTCCGAAGAAAGAGAGGTAGGATCCAAATCCAGCCCCACTATCACGGGTTTATGGTCACTGTATTCCAGGTCGGGAGAGTAATACCGTATCCCCCTGAATACATCCCGGGAATAAAAGACATAATCGATCCGGAATAATTTTCGAAGGTACCGGTATGTGTATCCATAACCTTTCCCACAAGAGCGGAAACTGTCTTCCAGATTCCCTTTAATTTTCCGGTATGCATAAGAGGCGGGAGTGTCGTTAAAATCCCCGCATACAATAACCGGACAGGTGCTTTCATCTATCAAGGCCCTGATCAGATCCGCCTGCCGGGCCCTGATCACACCATTTTCATTCATCATATCCTTTAGCCTTATGATCCGGGATGCTGCCCGGTCAATATTATCCGAAGGTCGGATCCTGTTTTGGTTCAGGTTGGTGGTTTGCAGATGGGCGTTGAATACTTTTACTACCTGTCCGTCAATATCCACATCCGCCCACATTGCCGTATTACTGCTTCCATCCGGAAAAATTATTCCCTGCGACTGCAGGATAGGATACCTGCTGAACAGGGCAATATGCATATCCTGAGGGGACGAGGAATGTACCGTATAGTAAGGCAGGAACCCGGATATTTCATCAATCAGTCTTAATTGCGCGTCACCGGCACCGGGAAATTCCTGAATGCAAAGAATATCGATCTTCCCGTTATACATAAACCCACCTGTTTCGCGGCCTATGGCAGACATGTCTCCGGCCCGTAGCTGTTGTATGTTATAGGTAGCTACGTTCAGTTCCCTGCCGGCAGGCTTTATTCGTTTGAAAGGCCATTGGATAATACCGGATAAATAAGGGATATTGAGTAGTACGGCCAAAAAGGGAATTACAAACCATAATTTCCTTCTCCCTATCCAGTATACTATCAACACCATATTTATTCCCAATATTAGGGGCAGGAATAAGCCCAACCATTGCAATTCCATGTGGCGGGCAGGATGAAAGCGTGATGCCAGGAAACCGCCTACCGCCAGGATAGCCGGAATCACACTGATTAACCCCCATACAACGTCAAGCAGCTTTACAAGGACCCGTATTCCCATTTTCCAACTACAAATATTTATTGATGGTAGCGAGCAAGATATCCTTGTCTAACGGCTTGGTTACAAAATCATTACATCCGCTGTCGAGCAGTTCTTTTTTATCGTCTTCATACGCATAGGCGCTGACAGCAATAATGGGAGGAGAGTAAGGCGACTTCCGCCGAATATTCCTGATTGCTTCGAGTCCGTTCATCTCCGGCATTTTGATGTCCATTAAAATCAGGTCGGCATGATACTTGTCAAATAAATCGACGGCCTGGTTGCCATCTTTGGCATGCAACAGGTGATATTGTGATCCGATCATAACCTGTATCAATTCGAAATTATCGTCAATATCTTCGGCCACCAAAATTGTTGCCTTCTCCTTTTCTGTATGTTGTAGCAGTGGTTTGGACATCAGTGGAGCCTGAATTTGTCCATCTTCAGAATCTGCAGGGAGTATTGGTATTCTGAACGAAAACAATGATCCTACCCCCTCTTCGGATGTTACCGAAATATCCCCTCCCAAACGTTCTATGATCGTCTTGCAGATAGAAAGCCCCAACCCCGTACCCGGAGCGAAAGGATCGACTTTTACGAAACGGTTGAAAATTTTATTCAATTTATCTTTTTTAATTCCGATTCCGGTATCTTTGACATACAATTCAACAAAATCATCAACACGCCTGTAACCTAAGGTAATCGTACCCTTCGGCGTAAATTTGACGGCATTGTTGATCAGGTTTGAGATCACTTGGGTCAACCGGTTTTTATCCGTTTTTAGGCAAATGTCCTCGTCCGGCAGCTCAAGGACCAAAGAAGCGTGTTTGGCGTATAATTGATGTGTCATAAAGATTTCCCGGTAGAGATCGTTAACCTTCACAGGAGTGTAATCAAATTCAAGCGTGCCTGATTCTATCTTCGACAGATCGAGTACTTCATCGATCAATAACAGCAGCCGTTTATTGCTGGATTCGATGATACTGTGAAATTTCTTTCGTTCCTGCGAATCGTCAATATCTGCCATAATACCCGAAAAGCCTACAATGGCATTTAACGGGGTTCTTATTTCATGGCTCATATTGGAAAGGAATGCCGTCTTCAGCCGATCTGATTCTTCCGCTTTTTCTTTGGCTTTTTTCAGTTGGTCCTCGTAGCGCAATTGCTCTGAAATGTCGCGGAGAAGGTGCCAGATGATCTCTTCGCCGTATTCGTTCCGGATAATGAACGAGTAGCAGTCGGAACTGATCACATTAAATCTGGGATAAGGATGGTTACATATATATTTTAAACTGTTATTATTTGCCCGCAATGCATGAATAAAATTATCCCACCTCTGTTTATCCGTAAAATTTTCCAGCACTTCATAGGCTTTATATTTTGTAATATCGATATCTTCAGATATCTGGTTCTGTTTGCGGCAAAGTTGATTGGCAAAGATGAGCGTACCGTCCATTTTAGTTGCATAGATATTGTCATTGGAATTGTTCATAGCCAGGGTTACCATCTTCAATTCATCCCATTTTGAAACGATGTCATCAATATTCTGCGTATAACCATCAATGATCATAACACCGTTGTTGGTATGGAGTATGTTGACAATCTTTAATCTCAGATAATATATCTTGTCTTTGATAATCCTATACTCGAATGTGCCCTGTCCGAAATTCCGGCGTTCAAGGATATCCTCTAATTTTCGCCGGTCTTCGGGATATACATATTCCATATATTTTTCAAGGGGCATGACTACTTCTTCGTTTTTATCCATCAATATACCGACATGCCCGGAGTAACGAAAAATTTTAGTTGACGTATCGTAACTCCAATACCCTAGTTTTGCCGCCCGTCCGGTCTCTGTCAATCGTTCATTCGCCATCTGCAGACTTTTTTTCATTTGGCTCCGTTTAGTGATATCCCGGTATTGGCATAATACATGTTCTTCATCGTATTTCTGAATGATGCATTTGAAGAAAAACATTTTATCCTGGCTAGGAAGATTGTAATTTGCATTGGAAACTTCTCCTGTGCGGACGACATGTTCGACCGCCGGTTTCAATTCACGTACGGTTTCTTCGGGGAAATAGTCGAAAATATTTTTCCCTAATAATGTATATTGGTTATTTACATAGGGATTATTTTCCGTTTTGACGATCATATCGATACACGTTCCATCGTTTTTCAGAAATAACAAGGTGTCGCAAGTCATTTTCAGTAAACGGACAGCCTGACTGTCGTCATGTAAAATACCTTTGGGTTCCATGTGTAGTTTTTTATTTTATAACCTTTCTGCTTTTTCCCAAACCGCATTTCCTTTAAATTTTTTCAGGTAGGCCATACCTTTGAATACATTGAAGTTCATAAACAGAAAATAGTAAGGAATAAATAACAATTTTGTTTTAATGCTATGATGTGCTAAATACCATCCGATCAATGCCGTCAGGTAAAAAACAATTTGTCCGGCAGCAAATAATTGATACACCCATACGGGCGTCACCTGCAAGACGAGTAATGCAATATTTAGCGGCATGAGCAGGAATAACGCGATCGGTGTGATCGTCCATCGCAATACCCGGTGGGAGATAAATTGAAAAGCGAGGCACCCGTAGCGGAAGATGTTTAACAAAGGATGAAGCCTCCAAATCGCTTGTATTCCTCCGGCCGCAATACGCACTTTCCTTTTTTCCTCCTCTTTCATATTCAATGAAGCCGATTCCATTGCATACGCGTTTTTACAGTAGGCAATCCGGTAACCTTTTCCGGCAATGCGTAATGATAGTATGAAATCGTCCAACAGCGTATCTTCCGGCATCTTCTCAAAAAGGGATGTACGAATGGCGAAAAGCTCCCCGGCAGCGCCTACAGCCGAATAGAGGCGGGAATCAAGATCTTTCAGCGCCGACTCGTATTGCCAGTAAGCTCCTTCGCCTCCCGACGAAGCGGTATCTTTCTCTTTTACTGAGATCCTCTTTTCCCCGGCCACACAGCCGGTCCGGGGATCGGTAAACGCTTTCACTATTTCTTTTACGGCCTCTTTATTGATTAGTGTATTGGCATCGGTAAAGACGACAACAGGCGTCATTACGGATTTCATGCCTCGGTTTATGGCTGCAGTTTTCCCTCTGCGTTGCGGTTCAAACAGGACGGTGACATCCGGGTATTTTGCCAGGTTTTCGTTTGTCTTATCGGAAGAACCGTCCGTGATCCAGTAAATTTTCAATTTATCTTCCGGATAATCGAGCGATACACTGTTTTTCATTTTTACATCGACCACATTCTCTTCGTTATATGCCGTGATAAAAAGGGTAACTTCCGGTAACACTTCAGGGAGAGCAGGCGCTTTTGGAGGAATAAACCTCTCTTTGATCTTCACAGCAATCCAAAGAATTATGCCATACCCGATATAGGTATAGAATACCAGAAATAAACAGAAGAAAAAGAGGTAAGATACAGCTACGCTCATCCAATGATTAATTATTTAATTCCTATTTTATTAAATTTGATTCTTCGTCTTGGGACGGTTTAGTTTGTTTGGTAAAAAAGAAATTAAAATTCTTCAACGCTCGTGTGACTCTCACCTTAAAGCTGTCAAACAATGAACCGTCTGCATCCAGTGTATTGCTGGCGGTTAAGGCACGTGCTTTCCGTGATGTTATTAATTTTATTTTTCCGTACTTTCTAAGGCCCAAAGCCATCGAACCGTCTTCCCCCCGGACGAGTTCTACCCGATAGCCTACTTTTCTGCCGTATTCCGCTATATACGCGAATACCATTCCCCGCACTCCCCGTTCCGGACGATTCAGATAAATAGCACGTATGTACAGATCTCTCAGGAGCTCATACATCTTCAATCCCCATTTGGAATGATTGGTGTCCGGCATAAAGCTCCAGAGAGAAGACACTGCTATCACTCCCGGTTTTTGCAAGCCGGTGATCATGGTTTCAATATAATGAGGCGGGTACATCGTATCCGAATCGATGCAGATATAGTATTTTCCCCGGGCATGGTTCAACCCACAACGGCGGGCGTACCCACAACTCTTTTTCTCCTCGAAGTATACGGGAATACCTGTTGCTTCGAACACCTCTCCCGTCCGGTCGTCGGAATTATTATTCACCCCGATAATTTCGACCGGATACCGGCAAATATTCTCACTCAGCGACCACAGGCAACTCAACAGGCGGGTCTCTTCATTATGGGCAACTACCACCACAGAAGCCAATGGCTGTTCACTGTTCAATCGATGCAATTTTTCTTTCACCTCTTCCACAATTTCCGGAGGAACGGAAGAAAAGGGTTTCTCAAAAACCGACAGGTATTTGGTATACCAAGGCATAATCTGTTAGTTTGTTCCTTTATACTATTGAATTCTTTTTAATAGTTCTGTTTTTTGGGAAGACTCTTTCAACATACCGGTAAAGTAGATTGCATCATTTTTGTTTGATGAAGAATGAAAAGCCTCATATTTTTCAACGAAATGAGTCGCATGTTCCACAAGATATCTACGACAATCGATATTCAACATTAAACCGTCTTCGTAATCCATGTAGGATAATCCCGTCACCTTGTTATCCGAATCTATCTGCTTAATTTGTTCCTTTTTTATTCCGGACAGGTTCACGGTAACGGAGGGATAATAAAAATACTGTCCCGAAGGTAAGGAAATTTTTAATTTAATCGTATTTCCGCTTATCTCTTTTGTTACAGTACCGTGTGTTCGATAATAATTATATTCGTAATATTCTTCCAATGAAGGAAACCAGACGGAATCATCCCCATCTTTCCCGTACGTATTGTTTAACCAAAGCAGAAATTGGGCAAAAGTAACAGTGGTGCCATGTATGCCGATATGAAGCGCTTGCCTCTCTTCTTTGGCCTTTCTCAATTCGGATTCTATTTTACTGACAATGTCGTATGAAGAATCATAGAAAGTTCTTTGCAATAAACCGTTGTGTAGGTCTGTTTGTACGTTGAAAGGATATAAAGGAACAACCTTTGGACCGGTTGCTGCGGTATTTTGTGCAGTCATGATCACAATCGGTGCATAATTCAAAGCGGCGGCAACGTAGGTTTTGTTTCCATTGGGCTCTGCCAGGGTTTTACACCCTCTTCCCGATAATTTATTTAATATAAGCTGCTGTGATAATTCATAATGCTTCATAATAGAATCTTCCCGGTTAACCGCTTCCGTATTTACATCATGGAATGCAATTCCCGTACCGTACGCCAACATTTCAGACACATTGTTCCATGTTAATCCGGATTTTTTCTGAAAGCGGGAGTAATTTTTTGTAAAATCCTTATTCACATTGATTTCTGCATCCATCCATGCCCACTCAGCAGCCAGTGTTGTCGTAAAAGCAAAACGAACTTCCTTGCCCGTTCCATCGGTACTTCCGAGGGTCTTGTTGAAATAAAGAACATCGGGGGGCAGATCTCCGGCCGCCAGTTGTTCCGCATTGTAATAGTAATTACTGGATAGCGGTTTTCCGTTAATTGCTGCCCATGTTGTGCTGTAAGCCGCATGCATACAATCATCCTGCGTGAGCATACATAACCACGATTTGTTGTATTTAAGGACCGGGATTTCAGCTTTTATGATATCCGAATGAACCTCTCCATCCGTTTTCAACGTAATCTCCGCCACAATATTTTGCGCTTCGTTTCCATACGGATACAGGTATCTTACATATTCCGTACTCTGGTTATCTTCGGTGTTTCCTTGGTATATATCTTTGTCTATGCAGGAAGTAAAAATAATCAGTAAACCTACAAGAATAGTTTTATAAGGATTAATTGTGAAACACATGAGTTTAATATTTTAATTACTAAGACAATAATATGCAAAAATAGTTTATTTTATTTATAAAGCATT
>NZ_CALNAT010000233.1 GCF_937873925.1 uncultured Proteiniphilum sp.
TTAAAAGTTAATTAAAGTGAATTGTCCAATTTTATTTGGATTTTAAATGGAAAAACATTATGAAATCAAAAAAAGTTAGCAGAAGAGCATTTCTGACAACCGTATCAGCTGGTGCAGCTGCGATGGCGAGTTCAAATGTTGTGAAACCGTTGGAAAGTATTTCTACGAATATTTATCTAAAGAGTGATATTTCCAAATTAGCGGCACTTGGAGGAGAACCGGTTGTGAATAATAAGGTTTGGCCCAAATGGCCATATGTGGATGAACAAATAGTTGAAAGCCTTTCGAAAACAGTCAGAAGCGGTAGATGGAACAGAATAGACGATAACCTAAACGGAGCTGTTCCAACTTTTGAGAAAAGATACGCTCAGCTTTTGGGAGTGAAGGGGTGCGTGACCACCGGCTCTGGAACCCAGGCGTTGCATACGGTTGTCGAAGCCATGGGATTTGGGCCGGGTGATGAAATAATTACTACTCCCTACACCGATATGGGCACCATTTCCGCAATTATCAGCGCACGTGCTCTCCCCGTGATGGTCGATTTGGATAAAGAATCGTTCCAATTGGATCCTAAGGAAGTAGAAAAGAAAATCAATAAAAATACGGTGGCTATCATGCCGGTACACATGATGGGACAGCCGTGCGATCTGGACAGTATTTTATCTATTGCAAAGAAACATAATCTTAAAGTTATCGAAGACGCTTGTCAGGCACATCTTGCTGAGCACAGAGGTCAAAAATTAGGTTCTTTAGGGGATGCCGGATGTTTCAGTTTTCAAACCAGTAAAACAATTTGCTGCGGAGAGGGTGGCGGCATTATTAGCAATAATGAGAAATTGCTTAATGACTGTTATACGGTGATGAATCATGGCACGAATAAAGAGGGTCGTTCCGTTACCATCGGGCCAAAATACAGAATGAACCAGTTTGAAGCTACTATTCTTTTAGAACAGTTAAAGCATGCTCAGGAGCAATTTGAAACACGTAGCCGTAACGCTGCTTTCCTGACCTCTAAGTTGAAAGATTTTAAAGGTTTGGTCCCTCAAAAAATGTATCATAAAACCGATAAAGGATCATATTACCTATATACAATGGCTTTCCACAAAGAGTATTGGAATAATGTTCACCGGAATGTTTTTTTGAAAGCAATAGCCGCTGAGGGAATTGAGCTCAGTCCGTATATTAAAAACGGCCTGCATCGCGAACCATGGACGGATAATATTCTTTCAAGAAGAGAATATAAGACCATGTACTCCGCTGAGAGGTTACAACAGTTCAAGAGCGACTTATTCCTCCCGGCTTGTGATTGGGTTTGCGATAATATGGTCATGCTTTGGGCGTCAGGCCCCTTGCTCGCGAATGAGAAAGACATGGAAGATGTGATCAATGCTATCATGAAAGTATATGAAAACAGGGATAAACTCCATCTGATTTCCTAGAAAGGGTCAAACTACTCATAACAGTAAGCCAAATGCTATTAAAAAATGTATCAAGAAGATCGTTTTTGACGACCGTAACCGGCGGGATTGCTGCTGCAACTGCTGCAGCCGTCCCGTTTGGAAACATCTACCGCTATATCGATAATAAAAATGGCGATTCTCTAAAATTGGGCGTATTCGATGTTGATGCCACGCCGCCCGTGAGTAGCCTTTTGACTTACGACCCAATGATCAATTCCTCTGAATTAGGGCTGAGAGCGAGAGGCGTAGTCATAACCGGGGCCGGCCTCCCTATAGTTTTATGCGCTGTCGATTGGATAGGTATTTCAAACGAATCTCAAGATGTCTTTAAACAGGCCATCGCTGAGGCGGCAGCCACGGCTTCCGACCGAGTGGCTGTGCATACCGTACATCAGCACGATGCGCCTATTTGCGATTTTACAGCCGAACGTTTATTAAAAGAGAAGAATTTGCCTATCGGTTGTTTCGATGGCACCTTCGCCCGAGTTCTTATAAAAAGGCTACAAAAGTCGATTGCTAATTCGTTACTGAAATTGCAGGATGTTACGCATATCGGATTAGGGAAAGCTCCGGTTTTTCAGGTTGCTTCCAACAGGAGAGTCGATACAATTAATGGGAAGATGGGCGTGATGCGTGGATCTTCTTGTTCTGACCCCCGGCTAAGGAATATGTCGGAAGGGGTAGTTGATCCCGATGTGTCGTTACTCAGCTTTTGGAATAAAAATATCCCGCTCGCTGTTTTAAGTTTTTATGCCACCCATCCGCAGAGCTATTACCGTACGGGCATTGCAAATCCTGATTTTCCCGGGATTGCCCGGTATCTTCGTCAGTTGGAAGTTCCCGATGCGTTGCATGTTCATTTTAATGGCGCAGGCGGGAATATTGCCGCGGGAAAATACAATGACGGTAGCCGTGAGACTCGGTTTATTCTCGCAAAAAGGCTTGCCGACGGCATGAAACGCGCATGGGAAAATACGCAGAGATATTCCGTAAATAGCGGTAATGTTACCTGGTCTGTTACGCCCGTTTTGTTGCCATCCAATCCTAAAACAGCCGATATCGAAAAGGAAATGGCCACGAAAGACGGCATTTATTTGGCCAATAATTTAGGCAGGTTGGGTTGGTATAAACGGACTTTGCAGCGGAAAGCAATTGGTTTTGCTTGTTTGGGAATTAATGATGCGAGAATTTTTTTCATGCCCGGCGAACTCTTCGTAGAGTATCAGTTGGCCGCCAAAGCAAAAGCTCCTGATAGATTCGTGGCGATGGCCGCGTATGGCGATTATGGCCCATTTTATATTGGGACCAGGAATGCGTACCGGGAAGGCGGATATGAAATTCTTTCAAGCCCTGTTACGGAGAATGCGGAAGGCGTTATAATGAGGGCAATTGATGAACTTTTTAACAGGAATTAAACGAATTGTAAACTTGACTATAACATTCTAATTACCAGCGTATATACTTGATTTAAGTTAAGTAAATAATAGAGTGTTATTTTTTATTGCTTTTGATATCGTTTTTTACGTCTAATATTGAACAGAAACGATATGTTTATTCTACGATTTTCAACTTTTTTTAACACAATAAAATGTATACAGGCTTATGATGGCTCAAACTATATTTCTATTACTTTTATTGAATTTCGGTCTTGATGGGACAAGCGAGATTCCAAAAACAGAAAAATTCCCGGTGGTCAATCAAATCGATAAGGAGATTGGCCTATTCCCAATAGATTATAAATACTCTGGCTGGCGCGGCGGTGTAGGTGTTGCTTTTGGTCAACCTACACTCAATATACCAGATATAACCGAACTTGGCGTTGAAATAGTGTGGGGAGGAGAAGACGCAAAACGTACGTCGATGTTGGACATAGCCGTCTTCGACTATTGGAATTCTGTGGTCGAGATATCGATTAAAGATCCAGAAGGACGATATGATTTCAGTCATATAGAAGACAAAGAGAAAGCGGCCGTAATAGCATTTGACAAATATGCTGAATTACAATACGGAGTGCCGGGACTTTCGAAGTACGCTAAAGTGAAGTATATTTCAGATGGGGCGTATGGGGATGTCTATGGTGAAATGGATCTGTCGTCGATTAATCCTTTGGTGAAAGCTGTAGTATCCAGCAAACTGGAAAGATTAACGAAAAACGGGAATAAATATGGGGGAATGGCGCTTGACAATGCCGGAAAAGTTCCCGAGACCTTTCTGGAGTATCTTCAAAACAGTTTGCATCCTGCGGGATTTGGTATTTTCACCAATGGAGGGCCAAGTCATTTATACCGCTATGTCGATCTCTTCGCGAATGAGGGTTTTCAATTCTCACAACAAAGGATGCATAATATGCAGGCGGATGGTTTTAAAGGAGTTCAGGCGGAATTACTTACCCGTCAATTGTCAGCCGGAGAACTGGAAAAATACCTGAAAGCGAAACACTTTAATGGTATTGTATATTTCGGATATACAGACGGAAGAGTCAGGGCGGCCGGGACACACTATTCATTTTTTTCTTCCCGACCGGATATTTATGACCATCAACGATGGGTTCTGCGTAAAATCTTGCCACTAACCCGATCTATGTTTAGCGCGGGACCACAAGATAATGCGTATGCTTATCTTCTAAACAACAAGACAGAGCGTCGCGCCGAGTCATCTAATAAGAGTCGTCAGAATCGTGTTGATGCAACCGGAAGAGTTATTGAGCCGGGGTTGATTGAACCGGAAGATAATGATATTTTTAACGGAACTTTGGCGCTAGATGGAAGTGTTAAAAGATATGGCGATGATGTTGAGAAAGGAATTTATTTTTATGTCAATTCTAATAGGCCGGAGACCGTTGAATGCCGTCTTGATAGTTTAGATGCGGAGACATCCGGCTTACTTGTTTTTGATGAATTTTCGGAAAAGCCATTGAAATATCAAAGAGATGGAAGAAAGATCCGATTCGAGACGCCATCCGGTCCTTCTCTCATTCAATTTGGGAAAAAAGAGGTAATTGTTGAAAAAATCCTCTCACGTATTTCAAATCTATTTAAAGTGCAGTTGTTACAACGTGAAATGGATGAAAAACTAGGAATTGGATATACTCAAAAGAAAATGACTCTGCCATCCCCTAATTTATTAAGGGCAGATTTCGATAAGCCAATGAAACCATGGACCCCGTTTTGTCAGGGTTATCTCATCGATTTAAAGACAAAAAGGTCTGGACGCGGCAGTCTACGAACCGACGGAAATACCTATTCGATGTATAATAATCAATGGCCTTACCATAACCGACAGGGTGCCGCCCAGTTTGTTACGCTGAACCAGTCGAAACCGGAACCTCTGACGCTTACGGCTTATAGTAAATCTGTGAACGTTAAGAGGTCAGATTTAAAGCAGATCACTGACGAGAACCGAAGAGATCATTTTGGTGAACGGTTAGGGTATTATTATGCAATGCATTTATATCTGGATTATCAAGATGGGAACTGGCCAGAAGTTCATACTTTCACCTTCTCTCCCGGGACACATGATTGGGAAGAAGGGAAGATTACCGTTATTCCTAAAAAAGCGGTAAAAACAGCAATGGTCCTAGTGGAGCTACATCAGCCTGAGGGTACTGCCTGGTTTGATGATTTTAGTCTTGTTGAAAGTACAAACCCCCAGCACAACTTACTTGCGAGCGCTGATTTTGAAAATTCCGATATTCTTTTGGACAAAGCCAACGCGCGTGAATACGATTTGAAAGTATCCGCATTAAATGAAAGCATAAATCAAACGAGAAAGAAAGTATCTCTCAAAGAATTGAAACAACTTGAAAATGAAGTCATGTCGATTCAGCAATGGCTAATTTCACAGGGAATTGCAGAAATATCGGGGCGTGAGATGCGTGATTTTTATGATGCGTCCGAAAAATTAAGAATTTGTCGGAATCTACTGGAGAAATAGAAGAAAAGTGAATATGGGGTATTTCAGTTGTTATCTTGACGAACAACCAATACTCCATTTCCTACAGCTCTCACACTCCCATCCGATGGGTTGTTAACCACTTGATCTCGGACTACCATTACCGATGATCCTCCTCCATCTAAATTAATGGCATACCAAGCTCCGGCCGACAAGAGTATTTCACCGAAATCTTTCATCGTGCATCCTTTTGAAAAGGTTTGCCTACCGTCGGCAACCATTAAATAGGCTTTTCTTTTATCTTTAGAATAACCAATTCCCGTTCTTGGATTATATAGGTCATCACCTTCGGCTCGTTCTCCGTTCTTTAGAATAATATTATCGCTTCCTCCAACCATCTCTTTAATTTTAATTGTCAGATTTGGATTCGATTTTAGGGTAACTCCAAGATAAATATTGATTTCTTCATTCATTTTTAGCGTTTTTAAAAAATCTGCGGAGCTCCCCCTGCCATGCAAAACGGCACATCTTTCAGGAATTATTGATTTCCCCGGGTTGTCATAAATGTCTTCAACCTTGCATCGGATTTCTCGATTAGCTTCAAAAAAGAAACTTTCATTATCCTTAGGTCGTATTACAACCTTTGTTCCACCATCGACAGTTCCCGTTGTTTTACCGAATGAAGGTGTATAAAGTGTCATCAAATTGGGGGTAAGATTAGGGTAAGCCTCTAATCTCAGCATATTTACGGTATGTATTGTTGTGGTAAACTCTCCTTTCTTCAAGATCCCCTGAAAAATGGGCCTATCGATATAAGGTATTCCATCTTCACTTAAAATGAAACAAGCCCGGCCGGTCGGATTGGTTACCATCCCTCCATGATGGAACTGCCCACTTCTTGGAATGCCTATTTCAATAGGATCCTGATAAAAATAAAAATCCCCGTTTGTGGCCGCAACGACGTCGTAACCTTGTAATCTTTTCCGCTCTACCATTGCATTTGGGCGTTCGGTTGCGATGGCATTGTCCATCGCGAGGCAGGTCTCTACTCGGATGAAAGGGTTTGTCAAATCGATTTCTAATGCATAGACTCTCAGGGGGTATTCTTTTATTGCGATAGAATAGTAGGATAAACCCGGGCTAATAGTTTGTCTTTGTTGGAGTGTATCTACTCGATACCATTTCCCGTTGATTTTACAAACATCTTTAAGTTCTGTAGTCGTTACGTATAACTTGTCCAGATAGATAATCTGATTGTTTTTATCTTTTACGTAAGGCAGCAGATTATAGGTTGTCGCCGGTTCTAAATTATCAATTAAGATTGTTGAATTAACCGATGATTTTTTAACTGGATCTTTAGCTGTTACTTCCGATTTACTGTAGTGTATTCCCCATTCTTTTAACCGGCTTGTTGAGTTGAATGAAATTTCAACGGAAGTGCTGGTAATTTTACTGTAATCAATTATTGCTTTAAAAGCGATTGGCGATAGAGTCGTGAATTTTTTTTCAATTCCGTGATAGGTAACGCCATCATCGACATAAGCGCGATAATAATAAAGCTGATCAGAGACTAATTCACTTAAACGGACTTCATATCCACTTTCAGAAGTATTTGTATGGGACATTTTTATATATCCATTACCATTTTTAATTTCAATGCCATAATCTCGAATGGTTCCACTTCCGGCATCGGTAATTTTTCCTAAACAAGTGGCAGATATATCGGTAATTTCCTTGACGCCTATCGTTTCAACTTGGGGCGGGTTCACTCCTTTTTCCGGCGTTTCATTACAACTTAAAGAAAAGAATACCAATAAAAGAAAGTATAATATAAATTGATTGCCTTTCATTGACGTTTCGGAAAATTCAATTAATGCTTTTCTTTACGGATGTGTTGCCACCTTCCGATAAGGATATATCAACCGGTTGATTGCCCTGCCATGCCCCTCTTGTAAAATCAGGTACTTCTATAGGCCTGGAATTATTAGATAAAGACCACTGACTCAACGAAGTTATCACACTCCATGCAGCAGCGTCGTACACATCAATATCCATCGGTAATCCGTTTCTTAAACAGTCGATAAGCCTCCATGTCATCAGAAAATCCATTCCTCCATGCCCTCCGACCTCCTGCGCCATATCTCCGATCCTTTTCACAATCTTCGGCATATATTGCTCATTTACCTTTTTCATTTCTTCTTCGTTCAACCACTCGTCCCCGACGGAGATTCTGGCCGGGAGCGGATATTTCTGGGCGGCAGCGCGGGTTCCGCTGATGGCATGTATCCGCGAATAAACTCTGGGGCTTGTAGTGTCATGCTGCAGCATGATAGTACGACCCTTTTCAGTACGAATGATCGAAGTATTTATATTACCCCTGTAGGAATCGGTATTGAATTTTTGATAGAACGGGTCGGATGAAGCCAACTCTGCTACATTTTTGCCCAACATAAAATCATCTGACGACATAGAAACCATATGGCTCAATTTATCCCCACGATTTATATTCATGATCTGACAAACCGGGCCTAATCCATGGGTAGGGTAGATATTCCCGTCATGATACTGACTCTCTTCGAGTCTCCACATATCATTATCCCTCGTCTTTTCATAGATCTTTTGAAAGTGCAGATAAGCAGCATCGCCGTGTATGATATCGCCGAAAAAGCCCTGACGTGCCATATTCAATGTCAATAATTCGAAGAAATCGTAACAGCAATTCTCCATCATATAACAATGTTTCATCGTGTTTTCTGATGTTTCCACGATATTCCACGCTTCATCCACCGTTGCGACGGCCGGTACCTCAACAGCCACATGCTTTCCGCATTCCATCGCATAAACGGATATTCTGGCGTGAAGCGGACCTCTCGGCACCGCAATACTGATCAGATCTATATCGGGATTCTCACATAAACCCCGCCAGGCATCATTGCTTCCGGTATAAACCCCGGCTGTAGGTAATCCTCTCTTTTGCAATAACTGCTGTGCCTCATCAATACGAAACTGAGCAATATCACAAATAGCTTTTATCTCCACCCCGTCCAAAAACGTCATCTGATTAAGATTGGAATATCCTCTGTTACCGACTCCTACAAAGCCGGTGCGAACAGTTTTAAGTATTGGAGCCCGGTAGCCGCACATATTATTATATTGATTGCTTTTTGTCTTGTAACCGGAAATAGTTTTAATTTCGTTCGAAACCATTTCGTTGGCCTTAAGGCCGGGGGCGACCGTCAAACCGATGCCTCCGATTGCAATTTGCTTTAAAAAGTCTCTCCTGTTCTCTTTCATACGACAATATTTATTTTTTCTCTTTTCTATTATCCGAAACCATCAGTCACCTATAAAACCCTATCCATATCTATAATAGGCCATGGCTTTGCATCCTTCCATTCTCCTCTCGTAAAATCCGGAACTTCTACCGAATTACTTCTGTCTAGAACCGATCTTTCACTTAACTCCACAATGGAGGACCATGCTGCCGCATCATAGACATCCTGATCCAAGGGTAAGCCATTTCTCAAACAATAAATCAGTCTCCAATCCATAATATAATCCATTCCTCCGTGCCCTCCGACCTTTTTGGCCTGTTCACCTATATACCTCGATAATGGATGTTCATACTTTTTCATGATAGCATTAAAATCCTCATCACTTAAAAATTCATGCGGGTCGGGCTCCAGGGCTATCTTTTGTTCCGGATATTTTACCGCATATCCTTTTGTCCCATAAAGTTTATGAAGACGGTCATACGGAGCCGGACTCGTCACGTTATGTTCGATTAGGATTGTATTTCCATTGACTGTTTTGACAGTTGTACAGTTCATGTCGCCCAACTTATAGACAGTTTTCGCTTCCGAAGAATCTTTACCGTATTTGTTTTCCGCATAGAGCGTCAATCCGTGATGATTTGAAGACATTGACGTAAGATAATCAAAGCGATCGCCTCTGTTAATACCCATCATTTGTGCAATCGGTCCCAGTCCATGAGTGGGATAGGGATTCCCCGTATGCCTGGTGTAATGATCCACTCTCCAGGTATTATGGTAGCTGTCGCTTCTGTCCAACTGGCATCTCAAATCATGGATATAAGCGCATTCACCGTGAAATACTTCTCCGAATAGACCTTTACGGGCCATGTTCAACGTAGTCAATTCAAAAAAGTCGTAACAACAATTTTCCAGCATCATGCAATGGCGTTGCGCCTGTTCAGCCATATCTACCAGTGCCCAACAGTCGTCTATCGTCATTGCCGCGGGAACTTCGATGGTAACATGTTTCCCATGTTTCATCGCGTACAAGGCGATTGGAACATGCAGATTCCAAGGCGTTGCATTGTAAATTAAATCAATATCATCACGCTCACATATTTTCTTCCAGTCTTCCTCTTTGGAATAGACAATTGCCTCCGGACGTCCGGCATCCCTAAGATTTTCTTGCGCCGATGCAATTCTTTCAGGTACTAAATCATCGATAGCGACAATCTGTGTGCCCTTAATTCTGGCCAGACGGTAAACCGCACTATTACCCCTTCCTAAGCCAATCACGGCAATTCTCACCACAGGGAGAGGTTCACAACGCAAGCCCATCACCGATTTACCTTTTCGTCTGGGTATTTTCAATCCTTTCTTCGCTGTTTCTGATGAATTCCCTGCATAACCGGGTAATCCCAAAGCTCCTAGCGCAACCCCGCTCAACACGGTCTTTTTAATAAAATCACGACGAGTACTCATAAATCTTGTATTATTTATATTTCACTAAGCAATATGACTGAACTATCAAATATGGCTTCAATTTGAAGATTTATCCCAATTTTCATCAACTCTTCTCCGGTAAATGTTTTTCCATCCGCCCAGAAACTCTTACGATTGTTTCTAGTATTCAATTCTTCCAGTCTGTACCTTTTATTCGGATCTAACCCCTTTAATTTACATTCAAAGTATTCTGTCCTACTGTGGAACTCCAGGCTGTACGCGAATAAAACGGCGTGGGACTGTTTCCTGTCAACGTAGAGCGATGCCGACCATCCGCCTTCATTATTGGGGGAAAGTAACCGATACAAATCTCCAAACTGAACGATCGGTCTAATTTTCTTGTATGTACGGATAGCTTCCGTTACAAAAACTTTATCGTCACCGGCTATATCCTTCAACTGTAATTCTAGTCCCAAGCGTTGTGACATCGCGACATCGAATCTGAATTTCAAAGGTGTTACCATCCCCGTTTGATGATTAGGGCTCGTTGAAACATGCGACGCCGTTGCCATTGCAGGAAAGAAGAGACTAGTACTGTACTGAATAAAAAGGCGATTCAACGGATTGGTATTATCACTTGCCCAAAATTCATCATGAAACCGCAACGCGCCGAAATCCAAACGTCCTCCTCCAGATGAGCAAAGTTGAATCATCACATCCGGGTGTGATTCCCTAATCCGTTCATAGACTTTATACAACCCTCTCGTATATTCTATCCAGAAATGGGTTTGCTCTTCAGCTCCCAGGTAATCGGAACCGACATTGTCGACATGTCTGTTGGCATCCCATTTAATATAACTGATATGTTCCGACAACGATAAAACATCATTGAATGTTTTCACTACAAAATCCTGCACTTTCGGGTTACTGAGATCCAATAACCATTGATTACGAATAGTCAGCATTTCCCTGTCCCCGCTTTTCACGATCCATTCAGGATGCTTTTCGGCCAGTTCGCTTTTAGGATTGACCATCTCAGGTTCTATCCATATTCCAAATCGGAGGCCTTTGTTTACAGCATATCGGGCAAGAAAATCAATTCCTCCCGGTATTTTTTTTCTGTTGACCTGCCAATCTCCCAATCCCTCACGATCATTGTTACGGGGATATTTATTGCCAAACCAACCATCATCCATTACAAACATTTCCACGCCAAATTCTGCCGCATGATCAATCATTTCCATAATGGTCTGCTCGTTGAACGAAAAATAGGCGCCTTCCCAGCTGTTAAGAACCACTGGACGTAACTGACCACCGTGAGCCAGCGCATATTTACGACTCCAGTTGTGATAATTGCGGGATATCTCTCCCATTCCGGATGAACTGTAAGTCATTATATTCTCCGGAGTTTGAAAAGATTCCCCGGCTTTGAGTTTATAGGATGACGCAAAAGGATTCATACCTGATAGGACATGGAGCCTGCCGAATTCATCAAATTCAAACGAAAGTTTGTAATTGCCCGACCATGCCAGCGATCCGGCGTATATTTCGCCACTGTTTTCTTGCACAGGATTATTTAATGATAACAAAAAGGATGGGCTTTCCGACTGAGTGGTACGGACACCTTTCTTCGACTCAACTTTTTTTATTCCGGGCGTCAGCTTTTCTTCAATCAGTTGCATCTCGTTTGCCCAAGTACCGGAAAAATGAGTTAAGTAATAGGACTGCGCTGTCAGCGGTAAATATGAAGAAGCCAATTCCTCTATCATTACCGGCTTACTCTCATTATGACTTACACAAACGCTCTGACTAATCACATTCTCCTTCCGGTATGCCTTAAACTGAAGATCAACCCAGACAGGATAGATTTTGTCCTTTAGCCGAATAACGGTTTCAGTCACATTATCATCGATATCTTTTGTATGGTGAGAATCATAGACGAGATCCGTGGTCAATACCCCATCCTGATGAACCAGACGGATCGCAGGCTCCATATATAATCTCCTCCCGTACGCCGGAAAGATCTCCGGAGCTGTACTCTCCTTTATATCCTGGTTCATTTTAAATCTCTCTTTGGAGATCTGCAAGGGAGTTGTCGACAGCTTATCTCCAAAATACTGGAAAATAGCTTTTTCACCCAGCTGAGACGTAAATATCAGACTGAGGCGTTCCGTTTCTATATGGATAAGCTCGCTGTTCTGTCCAACAGATACCATTATAAAAGAACTGAGGAAAAAACTGATAAAAACAATATATTTCATTAATAACAAGCCTTCTAAATTAATAAGTGGAGTATTTATACAATGCAAAACTGTTCATTTTAGGAAGATGTAGTGTAACGGATCCCGTATCGGATACCTGCTGTTTTATTCGGTCTCCATCTCCGGCTATAGGCGTCAAATTAACGACCCGGCCTGCAGGAAGCCATGTCTTAATCTTCGCACTAGCGTTCGGTGACATTTCCCTGAAAATCAGCAAATATCCCTGATCGTCCCGTATAGATTGAAAACCTGTCCAAGATTTTCCGGAAGGTTCATCCCCGATCGGTAAAATCACACCTTGGTGAAAATCGTGTTGAATGGTCCGGTATTTTTTTATCAGCTGTTGATTTGTAAATGCTCCTGCAGGAAGATCCGCCACATCCATCCAGACGAGAGGTTGTGCGGCCATGGTTGTGGCAAACAGGTATTCGAATGAATAATTTATCGGGGCAAACGGATCGTTTTCAGGGTATTTGTCTTTATTTTTCCACTTGTTGGGAAACTCAATAAGTAATTTTTCTGCAGGTATGTACCTTGACAACATCCAGAGATTTCTAAGGGTTTTATATGGATAGTAATTACCCCACTCAGTGTATCTGTTTTCTAAGAACAAGTTTCCATATTCCGTAAACATAAAATAACCGCCCCTGACTCCGGCTGTAATATCTATGTTAAAGAAGACATTTTCGTCAGTTTCACGCATCACTTTATCGTACATCATGCGGGTTCTTCTTTCTGCCAACTTGTTGGGCATCTTCTGACCATCAATTTTAAACATTCTTACCCCGTAATCCCGATACATTTTGATAATGGCATCGGCGTCTTTTTCCCAATCTTCATTATCATTGGAAAGCGACGGGTTTAAATAGAGGCAGACATCCACGCCAAGTTCTTTCCCTTTCTCAATGACGGGGGATAGTCCGTTAGGAAACAACTGCTTGTTGGGAGTCCAGAAATCAGGATTCTTTTTATAAACGTGCTGATAGGTCCCTTCATCGCTCCCTTCCTGCCAGCCATAATCCAATTGAAAATGGGTTATACCCAGCCGGGCACACGCTTCAATTTGCTTTTTGCAAAAATTTTCTGTCAATCTGCTGATGCTTCCTCTGTCCCCCCAAGTATTCATCACTATCATTTCATCCCTTTCAGGAAGGAGCTTGCGAAAATTTTTCTGATACTTTTGCAATGCAGTCAAACGTTGGATTTCTCCGCCGGAATAAACCCCGACAACAGCACTGTAGGCCTTTGTCCATTCATCCACATTCAAATCTTCAGGCGTAACGCCGAGTCCAATCATCCTTACATGTCCGAAGTTGGTAACAAAATCAGCTCCCGGATAGGCCAGTTGTACACCAGAACACGGAGCCTCTTTCAAGAAGAAGAGACCATCGTCAGATTCCATATTTTCACAAAAAAGTAGATTTCCCCGGTAAGTATTTTCGGTATAGGATGTACCCGAATAGGGTTTAACCATTGTGTTATTGAAATCAGACCTGTCCAGAAATTCAACAGTGTTCAAAGACCAATGTTTTCCTTCTAACGAAATTTGATCTATTATCGGAATTTCGTTGTATTGAGAGAGAATATTTCTGGATTCGACATAATCCAACTCCGCCGGATCTTTCTGTTTAATGACCCATTTTCCTTTTGCCTCTCCCCTTAAATAAATATCACAAGCGATGACGGGACAATCAGAATAAATTCGGTATACCTTTCGAATCTGCAAGTGATCAAGCGTATATTCAACAGTTATAGCCAAATGTCTGGGCAAAATAGCGGTTTCTATCTCTTCAGCAAACCATTTGTCATTTTTTGCGTCTTGATTTTGCTGGGGAATAAAAAAGTCGGGAGATAGTTTTTGATTGATCCAGCTATGGCAATTTTTTTTATCTTTGATAGAGATAGTTTTAAGATTCCCATTATTCCAGAGGAATTTTCGCTCGATCAAATTATTTCCAATAAATAAAGTATCATCATCGAATCTCGCGTAATAGGTATTTTTATCAATACAAAATATAAGTTGAATATTAATAATAAAGATTGAAAGGAAGATAAATTTTTTTAGAGTCATCTTGTCTATATTTAATTTCGCGGATAATTTTGGTAACATGTTATCCGAATCTAAAATATAGATTTGGATAACATGTTCACTTGATTTCTATAGGGATTTATTGATAGATCAATTGTGTCACCACCAATGAATATCAAATCATTCATTACTTCGCCCGCACACAAATATCTCTGAAATTTGTGTGTTCTGCGCATTATTCGAATCTCTTAAATAGATAAGCAGATAGCGTCCGGCAACATTCAATCCATCAGAAACCTCCAAGACCAATCTATTGTTTGATGCATTCGAGTCAAAAATTCCTTCGGTTATTTTTGTCCATTTATTAAAATCAACATTCATGTCTCCGGGGATATATTCATTTCCAACGTAATATTCCACTGAACGTGTCGAGTTGTTACTCCAACGGCGAAAGGTTTCAATCATCGCAATTTTTTTCGGTGACTTCATGTCTATTACTGCCCAGTGAGGAAGAGGTGCGACTGGAGACCATCGAGAATGCCAAAAATTAGATGGTATTCCTTGTGCATGAATGATCCCATCAATAATTGTTTTAACACCGCCTCCATCCGAAACTTGTTCATCGGAAACCCCTATGACTTCCCAGTTACTTCTGTCGAAAGGAAATTTTGTTTTATTGAACGACCAATCTGTAGCGAAAGTATCTATCGCGGTTGGTTCAGGTAAGAAAAATGTACGGTATTCGAAAGGTGAATCTGTTTTTGCATCTGGACAAGCCATGGACGTGGAAGATGCCGATAGCGATACAATTGCTTCTTGATTATCCTTCTTCGTGTATTTAACTTCTACCCCGATCATCTCTTCTGATGCTGCATACCAATCGATGGTTGCGTTCTCGTTTATGGCGTATTGTGAAACTGATTTTACCCTGCGATTTGAGAGCCCATTTTCAAAATTAGCGCCATATGAATTTGCAAAACCTTCGACTTTCAGAGAATAATTATCGGATGAATCTATTGTCTTCACGTGGAAAGAATAAGACCCTTCCTGTAAATTATCAATCATTACTTTTCCCGAATCACATAAAATGTGACTCTCTTTTATTGTTGCTCTTTCAATTGGAATTTCCAATGAATCTTTTCCATTATTCCAATATACATTAATTGATCGTACACTAGGCGAATCGTACAACCAATATTGAAATTGAATTCTACGTTTTCCAGATGAGAAAATAACCGAATCTACTTTCGGTGCATATACAATTTCTCCTCCTTTTGTATAGTCTTTATGATAATCCATCATATCTTCACATGAGAAAAATGCAAAAAAAGACAATATAATAATGTATAGATTGCTGTTTATCTTTTTCATCTTTTGTATTGTTAATCTATAATTTCACCGAAAAAACTTACTTCTGCAAAATAGCAGTTCGAAACATTTCCAAATGTCCTGTTAACTTTTACCCGTATATAACGCACTGCGGGTGAAGTTATGTCAATTGTAAAATCATGTCCTTTAGCGGCTACCGTAAAGTCTTCATCTGTTACAGTGCCTAATGGTGAACCGGAAGGCTTTATGGTTTTAAAATCTCCAATTTTTATCCATCCGGCCTCTTCCCATTTTCCATTCATAATCGGTTGATCTTGCGCACCCCATACTTCAAATAATTCAATATTTCCCTGATTATAAACACGTGGAGCGTAATTATAATCTCGTTGGAACGTATGAATGCGACTTAACTTCATCAGACAATGCAAGTCAATTGTAAACGCTGCTCCGGGAACCGTTGCTATGTATGTATGGCTCCAGGTGTCTCGGCTCCCGTCAAACATGCTGTAAGCGCTATTACCTGACGCCCACCCCGGGTAATCCCATCTTACGTCATTTTCATAAGGGTAAATAAGAGCAGCGCCTTGCGGTAAGGTGTTGTTATTTAGTATTTCAATTTTAGAACGATCTAACTGTTCTTCAAAAAGTGGAGTAATTACACCTTCTTTTGGGTATAGCGTATCAGAGTAATTCTCGTATCTGTCGCTGACAATGGCCCCAAAACGATATGGATTTGTATCGTATCCGCGAAGAGCGCCACTCCCGTCGGCTAATTGAGACGAAATTATCTCTACTGTCTGTAACTCGCCTTTGTCGTTTTCTCCTAGAAACTCGAAATTCAAGATCTCTTTGTCTTCATTTTTCCACCTAAACCCTACTCCTCCAAAATCGCTTAAGAATTCGAATGATTCTACAACTTTTTGGATGGCTGATTTTAGGGGAGTGAAACTTACTTCAACTGGATCTGAAAATTCAAGGGCGCGATTGAACGTATACAATGTTGCCGAATGTACCTTTTCATCGGTATATCCTTTTATTTCCAAGGATGTTTTATAATAAGAAGAAACTACTTCTCTTTGTTTTCCACTCTGTAAAGTGTAAATTGCTTTAACCCCTAATATATCATTTGAATTAGGAATTTCATAGGTAATTCGTACCCCCCCTGCTATGGGTGTCGTTTCCATGACAGTCACCTTGTCCGGCTTACCGGTTTTTTCATTTATCGGTTCCAAATTTTTCTCACTGCAGGAGAAGACAACCGATAACAAGATAGTGATATAAAAAACTTTTTTCATATTTATCATTTCCATTAATTGTTTATTACCAACCTGGATTTTGTATCAAATTCGGATTATTGATAATATCAGAATCAGGTATGGGCAGAAGATAATTATTTACTGTGAAAGATTGCGTGTAATAAGGAACTACTGTATAATATTCCCTGATATCAGTAGCACTGGTATTAAACCCTTCTATCTTACGATTATTTAAATTTTTCACGGCTGTTTTCCAACGACGACAATCCCAAAAATATGAACTTTCGGCAAATAACTCAATTTTACGTTCGCGGTGTATAATTTCTCTCATACCTGCTTTGGTCAGTGGTTTGTCAGGCTCATTAGAGTACTTCCTCCAGCTATCCAAGACACCCTCCAATCCGGCACGCCTACGAACCATATCCACGTATTGATAAATTTCTTGATCGGGGGAAGATTTCACTTCATTCAATGTTTCTGCATACAAGAGATAAAGATCAGCCAGACGCATCATTGGAACCGGGTATTTATATTCATACCAAGTATCTGCATTTCTAAATTGGGATTCAAAATTGACATACTTCTTTGGCCAGTACCCTGTTACATGAAGATCCCTAGGTTGAAGAGAACTTGATGCAGGTTCGCCCCAGCGCATCTTTACAGTAAAATTTGTTTGCGGTGTATTCCCGTACCAAACCGCCCTGTCAAAAGTCAGCCAAGAATAAAACCGGGGTTCTCTGTCGAAATTCATCGAAACGGTTTGTTCGGTTTGATCAATATAATATTTATGTTGACTATCCCCTTTACGAATGCTAAAACGTCCCTGATAATCATATATTTTATCTTCATTAATTGGCACTCCGTTTTTGGAATAAAACTCATCTACTATATCCAAGGGGACGCAATAGATTCCTCTGGTTGCCTGGCTGGAAGAGGCAGCATATCGAGGCATTGCGCAACCCTGATATATTGTCGTTGAACTACATCCCCATATTAATTCCACATTCCAGCGTTCAGTATAAACCGATCGTAACGTATTTAGCAGATTAACCTGTTCTGGAAGTCCTACAGGCGTTTTGTAATCGGATTGTTGATATAAACGAATTCCGGCCGTTTCACATGCCTCTATTGCTTTTTTACAGGCTGCCGCTGCTTTTTCCCATCGAGAAGGATCAGGTGTCTGATTAAAGAACGGTTTACCCTCATGGTTTAAAAAATTATTGAAGTCTGTATTCCCATTATAGAGGGGACTGGCCCAGGCTGTTAATACCCTCGCCTTAAACATCGATGCGATGGGATGCGTGTATCTCCCCAATTCTGTCGATGTTGTTGTTATGACATCGGGGAGGGGTTTGTTATCTTCCGAATCGCCCAATGCTTCTTCAGTGAGTTGAAGAATGTATTCAAAGCAATCATCAATTTTTTCCCGATACGCGCGAATTGTTTCTCCAGATGCTCCAACTGGTGGATTTTCTTTTAATAACACAACCGGACCATACATCTCCATCAGGAAGAATATATCCATCGCTTTATGTAGTTTTACTTCAGCGCTCCAACGTGCTTTTTCCTGAGAATCTAAATCCGGTACGCTTTCAATATTTTTCAAGAAAGTGTTGCAATCGTTTATATTTTTATATAAGCTAGGGGTATAGGCTGCACCTCCCGACCAATAATTTGCATACGGATCGGTAGGGGTAGAGTAGCCTAAAGCCACTTGCATCCCCATCCAATCGGGCCGAATTTGGTCGTTAACAATAAATTCGCCAGTACCCATGAAAGCCGGATTGGACGTGGCATCGCCATATCTTGGCCCTTGCTGATAGATTGTTGATAAATACTTTTCTGCATTATAACGATTTGAGAAAGCGTGATCTATTGTCGCTATATCGTCAGGAACAACATCTAGATAATTGCATGCACTTACTGTAAGTGCAAGAACTAATATTATTATGTAATTATAAATGTACTTCATATTCATAAGATTTAAAATCCAACATTTAGACCAATATTTATTACCCTTTGGAGCGGATATCCCAATCCGTTTCCACCCATTTCAGGATCCCAAAATTTGAAATTACTGAAACATAATAAGTTTGTACCACTTAAATAGAGACGAAGATTTCCTACATGCAGTGTGTCCATTACTCTTTTAGGAAAGGTATAACCCAACTCGGCACTCTTTAAACGCAAGAACGATGCATCTTGCATAAACCAAGTACTTGGTTTGTTATTGTTGTCGATTGCTTGATTAGCTAATCGCGGCCATACAGCATAAATATCCGGGTTAGATTCAGACCAATAACTATCTGAAAATGCTCTTAATACATTATTCCCATTTAAAAATGGGATAATGTTATTCGAATTATCTTTATTTGTATTCATCCAAAAAGATTGTCTGCCAGAGCCTTGGAAAAAGAATGAAAAATCCAAGCCTTTATATCCCATTGAAAGACCAAAACCATAATTGATTTCTGGTACTGTAGGATACCCAATTGGTACCATATCTAATTCTGAGATTCTTCCATCGCCGTTAATATCCCTATACTTAATATCACCCGCCTTATAGTCTCCAAATTGCGTCGGGGAATTTTTAACTTCTTCTTCGTCTAAGAATAAACGCTCAGCGATGTATCCCCAAGTTTGATTGATGGAATATCCTACTCTGGAACGCCATGGAGCATCTGAATATTCCGGTTCTTCCCACTCTAATACTTTACTGGTGGCGTATGTAAAAGTTCCGCGCCCGATCAACCAAAAATATTTGTTAAAATTCTTTTCATAATTAAATTCAACATCGATCCCACTTCCTTTTGCTTTTCCAAGATTCGCTTTTACAGGCACACCTATACCTGTTGTCTTAGGAATAGTCCGGGATAATAAGATACCTTCCCGTTTTTCATTAAAAAAATCAGCGTTTGCCGAAAAACCATTCTTCAGGAGAATTTCAAATCCTAAATTAGTTTTATAAGATTTTTCCCAACCGATATCATCATTCGCATATCTTGAAATAGTAACTATACCGGGATTATAGTCTAGGTTGGTTCCCCAATTAACGAAGCTGCTACCACCTATATTCACTTTAGATAAATAGTAGAAACGGTCGCTGGCACTTCCTATTGCATCATTTCCTACTAATCCGTAGGTCGCTTTTAATTTAAATACAGGAACATATTCCTTCAATGATGCAAAAAAATCTTCGTTTGATACCATCCATGCTGTGCCAATAGACGGAAAGAAGCCAAAACGATGTTCGGTAGAAAAGCGTTCCGACCCATTGTATCCAAAATTAAATTCGCCGAAATATCGCGTATCATAATTATAGGCCAAACGTCCTGATAACCCTAAATTCCTATAGGGAAGTGATGATTGTAGATCTGGTGCAGTTCCTTCTTTTTCTTCCCGCATTTGATATACCAATAAAGCGTTGACATCGTGCTTTTCTTGAAACTTCCGATTATATTCAGTCATAGCTTCCAAATAAAAAGTGGATTTTATATAACGGTCGCCTTCCTTAAAGTCCAACCATTCAGTTCCAGAGGCTTGGTTCAGGACGTCCAATTCATATTTTTGAGTCCATTTGTCATAACTCCCATCCTTGATTTTGTAAAAAAATGGAGAATACTGACGAGTTACGGTGTAATCTGAATTTCTATTCATGTTTACCATTGCTCTTGCAGTGAGCCCTTTAGTAATCATGGAGAGGTCTTGTTTAATTTCAAATTGCGTGATTAACGTGTTTTTACTATAATCTTTATACCCTTTCATCGCTTCTGCATAAGGATTTAGGTATCCTCCGTTTCCATAATTTCCAAATAGAATGTGCTTCGTAAAGATATTCGCCTCGTCAGGCTCATAATATGGTTTAAACAATACCGGATTTGATCTCATTATTTTGCGGTATAGATCTGCACCTCCGTCCAGAGGTCCAGTATATTCATCAAAAGAAGAATTCATTTTTATGATCATCTCCGTAGTTTTCGTTACATTGATATTTACATTCGCACGAATATTATACTTTAATAAGTCAATATTCGAATTAAACTGATTCTTTGAGTCCGGTTTTAAA
>NZ_CALNAT010000234.1 GCF_937873925.1 uncultured Proteiniphilum sp.
CCTGCTCCGTACATTGGATCAAAGAATACGGAAAAGAATTTACACAGGGAAAAGAGATGATCCTGGGCTTTTGCCGGCTGGAGATCCCGAAAAAGACCGGGCTGCGGGGTTTCATGCTGTATGACAACCTCATCCATCACCTGAAATTCCTCTCCATGGCCATTCTCCGCAAACCGTTCATGGGAATCGGCCGTAATCTGGCTTACAAAAAAGAACTCTTTTTCAAGAACAAGGGATACTCCTGCATATTGAATAGGGAGGGAGGGGAAGACGATCTCTATATTAACAGGATCGCCCCAAAACAAAATACAGGCGTAATACTTTCGAAAGAGAGCCTGACGGAAACGGACAGCGTGAATCACTTCGCCACCTGGCGTGCATTGAAATCGGGATATCTTTATTCGAAACAGTATTACAAGGGGTTCTCTTTCCGTATCTTTGGATTGGAAACATTTTCAAAATATGTTTTTTATGTATTAGCAATTTGTGCTATTTCACTCGGAATTGTAACCGGCAGCTATATACTTATGGGGTTTGCCCTGTTGCTTTTCGCGGTCAGATACGGTGTTCAATGGAGAGTGATCACTCTGAACAGCCGGCTCTTCGGTGCCGGTAAATACCATATCAACCTCCCTTTTTACGACATCTTTCAACCGCTCAACAACTTCCGGTTCAGGCAATATGCCACCAGAAGGAACAGGGGAAGAGGATAAGTCGGATGCAGGCATGACAGGAATGACAAAGCCGGTCAAAAAAACCGGAAGTAAGGAGCCGGAATATAATAAGGATGAGGAGGTATTCCGACAATTTGTCAGGCGAAAAACGGCTCTGAATGAAAGGAGTAGGGTTAAATCGGGTTAATCGGTCTTTGTTTGCGTTAAAAGTGTTAAAAAGCCTGTCCGCAGGTAAAAAATCTGCATATTATTTGTCCTATATTTGCCGTAGAGTCAATGACAAATATCAACACAAAAAGAATATGAACACAGGAAACAGTAAAAACGTAATCGTTATTGTATTGGTGGCAATTCTAAGCTCAATTGTCACTTTATTGGGGTACAACGTAATAAGCAAAAACAACGGAAACACGGCATCTTCCGGTGTATCGGGGAACAGAATCTCAAAAGAGGTAGGCGCCTATGCCAACTCCTTCGAGCAGGACAAGAACGTAGTGCTCACGAACCTCACCACATCGGATGGTTATCCCGATTTTACGGAAGCAGCCGCCAAGTCGGTCGACGGGGTAGTACACGTAAAGACAACGACAATGACCCAGCAACAATATATCAACCCGTTCGATTTCTTCTTCGGATTCGGTGACCGTATGCCTGCGCAACCGCGTGAACAGGTCGGATTCGGCTCCGGAGTGATCATCTCCAAAGACGGATATATCATCACTAACAACCACGTGGTGGAAAATGCCACCGAAGTATCTGTTTCGTTGAATGACGACAGGGAGTTTGTGGCCAAAGTGGTGGGAACGGATCCTCTGAGCGATATTGCGCTGTTAAAAATAGAAGGAGAGGATTTTCCTTATCTCACTTTCGGTAACTCCGATGCCCTACAAGTGGGAGAATGGGTATTGGCGGTAGGGAACCCGTTCAACCTGACCTCTACGGTCACCGCCGGTATTGTGAGCGCCAAGAACAGAGGCAATGTAATGGGAGGCGGACTGGGAATTCAATCGTTCATCCAGATAGATGCGGCCGTCAACCCCGGAAATAGTGGAGGAGCTCTGGTAAACACCCGTGGAGAACTGGTAGGCATCAATACCGCTATCTTCTCACAGACAGGTAATTTTACAGGTTACGCTTTCGCCGTTCCTATCTCCATCGCGGGTAAGATTGCAGCCGACCTGAAAGAATACGGAACCGTACAGCGTGCCCTGCTGGGGATCGAGGTACCCAATATCGAGAATATCAGGCGTCAGGATCCCGAAAAAGCCCGCGCACTGTCGCAGATCAGGGGCGTCCAGGTAGAAGGATTCAGCGACCGGAGCGCCGCCAAAGCCGCCGGAATCCAGAAGGGAGATGTCATCACTGCCATCAACAATGTGCCTATCCGCAATTTTGCCGAATTGCAAAGCCAGTTGAACAGGTATCGGCCGGGAGACAAGGTCAGCGTAACAGTTGATCGTAACGGGAACGACCGTTCCTTCAACGTTGAATTGAAGAACGATGAAGGAAGTACCGAAATCACCCGCAGCACGAATGCTGTAAATGCGCTGGGCGCCACATTCAAACAAATACCGGATGAAAGGAAAAAAGCCCTGGGGATCTCAAGCGGCCTTGAAGTGGAAAGCGTGGAAAGTAACGGGCTCTTCAGAAAAGGAGGGATCAACAAAGGATTCATCATCATGAGGATAAATAATACACCCGTCAATAGCGAAAATGATGTGGCTAACATCGTAGCATCCACCAGTAACCGTCAGGATAAAGTGTTGCTTGTAGCAGGCTTTTATCCGAACGGAAGAACACAATATATCGCCATCGATTTGACAAACCACTGATGAACAAGGGTTAACAAAGGTTAATCTCAACTTTTTCAGTAACAAAAAAGTAGTTAATCGCGTTTTATAGCAAAGGAATTGGGTTTCGTACCAGATTCCTTTGTTACAGTTTATCGGAGGGTGTATTTCATTTCCATATCGGAAATATTTTGTATTTTTGCACCCCCAATAAAGATTCATGATAAGATAACTTAGAAGGATTAAGCATAAATGAGACAATTAAAGATTACAAAATCAATCACAAACCGGGAAAGCGCTTCTTTGGATAAATACCTCCAGGAGATCGGCCGTGAAGACCTGATTACCGTAGAAGAAGAGGTAGAATTGGCGCAGGCCATCAAGAGGGGCGATCGCCAGGCGCTGGAAAAGCTCACCAGGGCCAACCTCCGATTTGTGGTATCGGTAGCCAAACAATACCAAAACCAGGGATTGAGTTTGCCCGACCTGATCAATGAGGGTAATCTCGGCCTGATCAAGGCTGCCGAGAAATTTGACGAAACCAGAGGGTTTAAATTCATCAGTTATGCTGTTTGGTGGATTCGTCAATCCATCCTGCAAGCATTGGCTGAACAGTCCAGAATTGTCCGGCTGCCGTTGAATCAGGTAGGATCACTCAATAAAATCAGCAAAGCATTTCAGAAGTTCGAACAGGAGAATGAGCGGAGGCCTTCGGCCGAAGAGTTGGCACAGGAACTGGATCTGTCGGTAGAAAAAGTGACGGATTCCCTGAAAGTGTCAGGCCGCCATATCTCCATGGATGCTCCTTTTGTGGAAGGAGAAGATAACAGCCTGTTGGATGTATTGGTGAACGATGATGCGCCCGTAGCCGACCGTACCCTGATCAACGAATCGCTCCAGAAAGAGATTGACAGGGCGCTCTCTACCCTGACAGAAAGGGAAAGCGATATCATCAAAATGTTTTTTGGTATCGGGTGCCAGGAGATGACCCTCGAAGAGATCGGCGATAAATTCCAGTTGACACGTGAACGTGTCCGCCAGATCAAAGAGAAAGCGATCCGAAGGCTCAGACAAGACTCCAGAAGCAAATTACTGAAAACCTATCTGGGCTGATTTCGACCTGTATAAAACCAAAAAATACGGAAAAAAGCCTTTTCACGACGTTTTTTTGGTGATTTTTTACACAAAATGGATCATATGTGAAATTTAAGTTTTATATTTGTGATCCGAAGTGAGAAAAAATTTACTTTGGTGAACATTATTTTAATGGAGATGTTATACATGAAGTAGTAAAAGTTGTACTGAGTGTGTAATACACATATCAACGAACGGCAAAGAATTATATCGAGTTATTGTAATAAAATGTTTAATTAGAATTTAAATTTATGAAAAAGTTTGGTTTACTTTTATTTTCTGCTCTTGTTGCTTTTAGCATAAGTGCACAAGAAGTACAAAACGTTTCTCATGGTACTGTGTATCTGAAAAACAAAGCAAGTGATAATTGGTATATAGGTCTTGGCGGTGGAACCAACCTTTATATGACGAAAGGCGAAAATGACGCCGATGCTAGCATCGGCGATCGTCTGGGATGGATGGGACAACTTGAGATCGGACGTTGGAACTCTCCTAACTGGGGTACCCGTTTGGTAATTGACGGTGGTCATATCAAACACGTAGCTACAGGAATAACTCCCGAACAAAACTGGTTAGGCGGTCACCTGGACGTGATGTACAATATTATCAACGCATGGGGCAGCTATAATCCCGACAGGGTTTACAGTCTGGTTCCTTACCTCGGTATCGGTTACATGTACGGACTGAACGAAGACTGGAAAAAACCCAATCCTGACGGCGACCTGTTCAAAAACCAAAATCAGACATTGACCTACAATGTTGGTTTGATCAACAACTTCCAGCTCTCCAAGAGCGTTGCCCTTTTCCTCGAACTGGGATGGAGAGTATTTCAGGAAAGTTTTGACGGCAGCGGATTAGGCGGCGATTTTGAATATGACAGCATGTTTACCGGTACAGCAGGGATTAAATTCGGTCTTGGCGGAAAACAGGATTTCACTCCGGCCGAACTGATGGATTACAACCTGATCAACGACTTGAACAGCCAGATCAACAGACTGCGTGCAGAAAACGAAGAACTGAGACTGAGACCGGAATCTTGCCCGGAATGTCCTGAAGTTCAACCGACTGTTGTTTCCGAAGGCGTATATGTTCCTAACGTAGTATTCTTCCGGATCAACTCTGCACAAATCGACAGGGGCCAGCAAGTAAGCGTTTACAACACTGCTGAATACCTGAAAGCCAATCCGAATGCGAAAGTGAACATCGTAGCTTATGCCGACAAACAAACCGGTACTCCGGAATACAACTTCGCACTTTCTGAAAAACGTGCAAGAGCGGTTGCCGATGCATTGACCA